>JAPKHB010000107.1 GCA_026647295.1 Planctomycetota bacterium
CGGCCCCCATCCCCACACCGGCAGCAGCGCCAGGTCGAGCGAACCGGCGAGGCCGGTCATCTCCGGGTAGATGTCGGTGTCGCCGGCAAAGTAGATGCGCGTGGCTGGCGCCGGTGCAAGCGGATCCGCGGGCGCCGCAGGCCGGCGCCTCCGGGGCCGCCCGCGGGGGGGCCCGAAGCCGGCCCCGGGAACTTTCGGCCCGGGGGCGGGAGAAACGACGAGGTGTACCACGGGGCCGCCGGGCCGCCGCGCTCGCGCCCGGGCGGCCTATACTGGCCGCCGGTCGCGCGCCCCGGCTCCCGGAGCAGTCTTGGCATGCCCTCCCGTTCCTCGCGCTGGATCCTTGCCCTGGTGATCGGCTCGCTGGGCCTGGCGCTTTCGTCCCGGGACCGGGCCACGGGCGAGGCCGAGGCCCCGAAGGACCCCCTCGCGGCGGCGGTCGAGCGGGGCCGGGCCCTGTTCCAGCAGTCCTGGGGCCCGGGGACCAAGTCCTGCGCCGTGTGCCACGCCGGGGGGAAGAACAAGTTGACCGGCGCGCGCCTCAAGGCCTACCCCAAGTACGACAAGGCCCTGGGCAAGGTGGCGACGGGTCAGGAGAAGCTCAACGAGATGATCCAGTCCAAGTCCAAGGGCACGGCCTTCGCCCTGGGCAGCGCCGAACTGACCGCGCTCGAAGCCTTCATCGCGACGCTGCGCTGACCGCGCGCCGGGGATGCGCGGGGGGTCGGGCGCGCGGCCCCGCCGCGAAGGGCCCGCCCCGCCCCGCCTTCGCCTTCGGCCCGCTCCCGGTACCATCCGCCGCCCGCCATGGAATTCAAGGACGCCGTCGCCGCCGCGCTGGCCGAGGCGCTGGGCCAGGGCCCCGAGGCCGCCGCCGCCCTGCGCGCCCAGCTCAACCCGCCGCCCAAGGTGGAGATGGGGGATCTGGCCTTCGGGTGCTTTGCCCTGGCCAAGGAGCGGCGCCAGGCGCCGGCCGCCATCGCCCGCGACCTCGCCGCGGCGCTTCGGCCGCAAGGCCCCGTGGCGCGCGTCGAGGCCGCCGGGCCCTACGTCAACTTCTTCCTCGCGCCGGCGGGGGTGCTCGAGGACCTTTCGCGCGCGCTGGCCGACGGCTCCTTTGACGCACGCCTGCGGGCGCCGCGCCCCCGGCGGGTGATGATCGAGTTCTCCCAGCCCAACACGCACAAGGCGTTCCACGTCGGGCACCTGCGCAACGTCGTGCTGGGCGACAGCCTCGTGCGCCTGCTGCGCGCCCGCGGGCACGACGTCGTGGCCGCCAACTACTACGGCGACTTCGGCATCGACGTCGCCAAGTGCCTGTGGTGGCTGCGGACGCACCCCGCGCTCACGCCCCCGGCCACGGGGCGCACGACCTGGCTCGGCGACGCCTACACCCAGGCGACGCTGGCGCTCGAGGCGGCGCACGCGCGCGACCCGGACGAGGGCCGGCGTCTGCAGGCCGAGGTGCGCGCGGTGCTGCGCGCGCTGGAGGAGGGCGAGCCCGACGTCGCCGCGCTGTACCGGGAGACGCGGCAGTGGTGCCTGGACGAGTTCCGGAGCATCTACGCCGACCTGGGCGTCGCCTTCGACGTCGAGTTCTACGAGTCGGAGATGGAGGCCGCGGGCCAGCGGGTGGTGGACGAGTTCCTCGCCCGGGGCGTGTTCGAGCGCAGCCAGGGGGCCGTCATCTGCGACCTGTCCGACCGGGGCCTGGGCGCGGCGCTCGTACGCAAGTCCGACGGGGCGAGCCTGTACCTCACCTGGGACCTTGCGCTCGCGCGCGAGAAGTTCGACCGCTACGACATCGAGCAGTCGATCTACGTCGTGGGCTCCGAGCAGACGCTGCACTTCCGGCAACTCTTCGCCGTCCTGGAGCGCATGGGCTACGAGCGGGCGCGCGACTGCCGGCACGTGGCCTACGAACTGGTGATGCTGCCGGAGGGGAAGATGAGCAGCCGGCGGGGGACGGCGATCCCCATGGCGCGGCTGTCGGAAGCCGTGCGCGCGGCCGTGGCCGCGCGCATGGCCGCGGCCCCGCCCGGCGAGGGCGTGGCGGCACTCGGCGCCGCCGACCGGGCCGAGGCCGAGCGGCGCGTGGCGCTGGCCTGCCTGCGCTACGGGATGCTCGGCGTCGGCACGAACCGCCGCGTGGTCTTCGACCTGGAGGAGTGGACGAACCCCGAGGGCGACACCGGCGCCTACCTGCTCTACGTGCTCGCGCGCATCGCGGGGATCTTCCGCAAGGCCGGGGGGCCGGCGGGTGGGCCCGGGCCCGCGGCGGGGCCGGCCGGGGACGCGCCCGTCCTCGTCCACGAGGCCGAACGCGCGCTGCTCAACCACCTGCTTCACCTCCCGGAGACGGTGGCGCGCGCGGAGGCCGAGCTCGAGCCCGCGCTGCTCGCCCACTACCTCTTCGACGGGGCCCAGCGCTTCAGCCGCTTCTACCAGGAGTGCCCCGTGCTCAAGGCCGAGGGCCCGGTGCGCCGCGCGCGGCTCCTCCTGCTCGGGGCCACGCAGGCGGTGTTCGAGTCGGGCCTCGCGCTGCTGGGGATCGAACCGGTCCGGGAGATGTAGCCCGGCTACCCGGGCACGAGCCCCGCGAGCGGATCGCGGCCAAGGCGCGCGGCGAACTCGGCCCGGAGCGCCTCGGTGCGGCGCGCCTGCAGTTCGATCAGGGGCGAGGGGCCGTAGCGGTCCCGAAGGTCGGCAAAGCGCACGGCGGGCGACACGGGCTCGTCGTGCCGCATGCACGCGTCGGCGAGCGCGGCGCAGCGCTCCTCCGCCGTGAACGTGCCCAGGTCCACCCAGCCCCCGACCTCGGCGAGCAGGTCCGGCTCCACCCCCGCCGCCACCAGCGCCCGCACCGGCGCCCCCTTGGCGAAGTGGCTGACGCAGCACAGCCCGTAGGCGGCGAGCGGCGTCTTGCGCAGGTGGCGCAGCCCCGCGCGCTGGTGGTCGGCGTGTTCGCCGAGCGCGCGCCCCACGTCGTGGAGCAACGTGGCCGCCGCCGTCGCCTCGACCGCGACCGAAACGCCCGCGCCCGCAAGCGCCTCGGCCAGCGCCCGGGCGATCTGCGCCGCGCCCCGCAGGTGCCCGAGCAGCCGGGGCGTGGCGGCGGGCAGGGCCGCGAGGTGGCGGTCCGCGGCCGCTTGCGAGGCGGGTTCGAGGGCAAAGAGCGCGCGGTCCTTGTTGAACAGCGCCGCCTCCCGCAGCACCCAGCGCAGCGAGTCGAAGGGGAGGCGGGCGAGGGCCTCGCCGAGCCCGAGCCACTCAAAGTCCCGGTGCTCGGGCGAAAGGCGCACCCGGGCCCCCGCCGCCACCCGGGCGAAGCGGTACACCACGCGCTTCTGGTGCCGCACGCCCCCTCGCACGGCCGGGTATTCGAGCACGCGCCGGAAGCCCGGGCGCAGGTCCAGGTCGCCAAGCCCCGTCTCTTCCTGCGTCTCGCGCCGGGCGGTCTGCTCTTCGTCCTCCCCGGGCTCGGCGTGGCCCTTGGGAAAGCCCGGCTCCCCGCGCGCGCGGTTGGTGAGCAGCAGGTACTCCCAGGGTCCGTCGGGTGCGCTCTGGCGGCCCAGGACGAAGCCCGCGGCGCGGGCGCTGGGGGCGGAGCCGGCGGCCGGCGGCGGGGGGGCAGGGGGGACGGGGCCGGGCGCCACCCCCCGATCCTCGCCGCCGGGAGGGACGGGGGAAGGCGCGGCCCGGGGGCTCCCAGCGCCGCGGGCCACCGCGCCCCCCGGCCGGTATGCTCCGCCCGATGGCCGCCGCCCCCGCCCTCGAGCCGCCCGTGTGCATGGAGGGCCAGATCCTGGAGAACCGCGTGATCGCCCCCGTCACGCGGGTGATGAAGGTGCACGCCCCCGAGGCCGCGGCGCGGATGCACGCGGGCCAGTTCGTCAACCTGCTCACCAGCGCCGAGCGGGTGCCGCTCCTGCGCCGCCCCATGTCGATCCACCGCCTCGTCCGCCACCACGAGGTGGCGAGCGGCTTCTACGTGCTGTACGACGTGGTCGGGCCGGGCACCCGCAACCTCGCCCGGATGAAGCCGGGCGAGAAGGTCGACTTCGTGGGCCCGCTGGGCAACGCGATCACCGTGCCGCCCGCCGCCCGCCGGGCCGTGCTCGTGGCCGGGGGCGTGGGCGTCGGCCCCATCAAGGCGGTCGCCGAGGACCTGCTCGCCCGCGGGGTGCGCGACGTGACGGTGTGCTACGGGGCGCGCGACTACGACCACAGCATCCCGGTCAAGGAGGCCGCGCCGGACGGCTGCCGCGTCCTGGTGTGCACGGACGACGGGTCGGTGGCGCGCAAGGGCCGCGTCACGGACCTCGTCGAGGACCTCCTGCGCGGCGGGCGGCTCGCCCCGGGGGACTACGTGTTCGCCTGCGGCCCCCACGCCATGTTCCGCGCGCTGCGCGACCAGTTGCGCCCCTTTGGGATCGCCGCGGAGGCGGCCACCGAGGAGTTCATGGGCTGCGGCTTCGGGGTGTGTTTCGGGTGCCCGTTGCGCCAGCGCCAGCCCGACGGCTCGGTGGCCTACCGCCTGTGCTGCGTGGACGGGTGCATCTTCCCGCTCGACACGCTCGTCTTCGACGGGGATCCGGCGTGAGCCGCCGGCCGCTGGAGGCGGTCGAGGACCTCGTGCGCGTGCTCAAGCGCGTGAAGGCCGGGGAGCGGCGCGCCTTCGCCCGGGCCATCGTGCGCTCCGAGCGGGTGTTCGTGACGGGGCTCGGGCGCACCGGGCTCATGGCGCGCGGCTTCGCCATGCGGCTGATGCACCTCGGCCGCCGCGTGTTCCACGTGGGGGACGTCATCACGCCGTCGATCGCGCGCGGCGACCTGCTCATCATCTGCTCGCGCACGGGGCGCTCGCCCGTGCTCCAGCACTACCTGCGCATCGCCAAGGCCGCCAAGGCCGCGACCGCCGTCGTGACCGCGGACGGCCAGAGCGCCGCGGCGCGCCGCGCCGACGTCGTGCTGGTGCTGCCCGACCAGGCGGCCCCCCGCCGGCGCGGCGCGCGGCCGCTGCCCCTGGGGTCGCTGTACGAACAGGCGCTGCTGATCGTCCTGGACCACGTGGTGCTCGACCTGATGGACGCCCTGCACGTGACCGAGGACGACCTGCGCCGGGCGCACACGACCTTCGAGTAGGGGGCCGGCCGCCGGGACCGTAGACTGCCGGCCCCCGCCGCCGGGGCGCCGGCGGCTCCCCGGAGGCCTTGCCATGCCCGATGCCGTGATCGTCGCCGCCTGCCGCACCCCGATCGGGCGTTTCCAGGGCGGGCTGGCGTCCCTGCGCGCGCCGGACCTGGGCGCGATCGCGGTGCGCGAGGCGATGGTGCGTTGCAACCTGGACCCCGCCGAGGTGGACGAGGTGATCCTGGGCACCGTGCTGCAGGCCGGGCTCGGGCAGAACCCCGCCCGCCAGGCCGCGCTGGCCGCCGGCGTCCCGCCCGAGGTGCCCGCCGTGACCATCAACAAGGTCTGCGGCTCGGGCCTCAAGGCGGTGATGCTGGCCGCCCAGGCCATCCGCGCCGGCGACGCCGAGGTGGTCGTGGCCGGCGGCCAGGAGAGCATGACCAACGCGCCCTACCTCGCGCCGGGCCTGCGCGACGGCCTGCGGCTCGGGCACGGGCGGCTCGTCGACGCGATGGTGCACGACGGCCTATGGGACATCTACAACGACTTCCACATGGGCGAGACCGGCGAGTTGATCGCCGACCGCTGCGCCGTCACGCGCGAGGCCATGGACGCCTTCGCCGCCGAGAGCCACCGGCGCGCGCTCGCCGCCCAGGAGAACGGGTCGTTCCGCGCCGAGATCGTGCCCGTCCAGGTGAAGGACCGCAAGGGGAACGTGACGGTGGTGGAGCGCGACGAAGGCGCGCGCGCCGACGCCACGGCCGAGTCGCTGGCCCGGCTGCGGCCCGCCTTCCGCAAGGACGGCCGCGTCACGGCGGGCAACGCGAGCCAGATCTCCGACGGCGCCAGCGCGCTCGTCGTGATGAGCGCGGAGGCGGCGCGGGCCCGCGGGCTTCACCCCCTGGCGACGATCGCGGGCTACAGCACCGGCGGGACGGAGCCGAAGTGGGTGATGTACGCCCCGGTGGTGGCCCTGCAGAACCTGGAGCGCCGGACGGGCACGCCGACCTCCGCCTACGACCTCGTGGAGGTGAACGAGGCCTTCGCCTCGGCCGCCTGCGCCGTGACCCGGGAGGCGGGCCTCGATCCGGCCCGCACGAACGTCCACGGCGGCGCCGTGGCGCTCGGTCACCCCATCGGGGCCAGCGGGGCCCGCATCCTCACCACGTTGCTGTACGCCATGAAGGAGCGCAACGCGCACACCGGGCTGGCGACGCTGTGCCTGGGCGGGGGCAACGCGGTGGCGCTCGCGGTGCGGCGGTAGCGCGGCCCACGGGCCGACGGGAGGAGGGCCATGGACTTCGAACGCGTGGGCGTGATCGGGAGCGGGCAGATGGGCGCGGGCATCGCGCAGGTGATGGCCGCGGCGGGGCTCGAGGTGCGCCTGTACGACGCCTCGACCGAGGCGCTGGAGCGCGGGCTCCAGGCCGTCGCCCGCAGCGTCGAGAAGCTGGTGTCCAAGGCGAAGCTCACGCAGGCCGCCGCCGACGGGCTGCTCGGGCGGCTGCACGCGGAGGCCGACCTCGCGTTGCTGGGCTCCTGCGACCTGGTGGTCGAGGCGATCGTGGAGGACGCGGGCGTCAAGAAGGACCTGTTCCGGCGCATCGACCCGCTCCTGGGGGCGCCCGCGGTGCTGGCCACCAACACCTCCAGCATCTCCATCACGGAACTCGCCGCGGCGACCTCCCGGCCCGACCGCTTCATCGGCATGCACTTCATGAACCCGGTCCCGCTGATGCGGCTGGTCGAGGTCATCCGCGGCCTGGCCACCAGCGCCGAGACCTACGCCCGGATCCGGGCGCTCACGGAGCGCCTCGGGAAGGTGCCCGTGGGGGCCAACGACTTCCCCGGCTTCGTGAGCAATCGCATCCTCATGCCCATGCTCAACGAGGCCATCACCTGCGTGATGGAGGGCGTGGCCGAGCCCGCCGACGTCGACGAGATCATGAAGCTGGGCATGAACCACCCGATGGGCCCCCTCGCGCTGGCGGACCTGATCGGGCTGGACACCTGCCTGAAGATCATGGAGGTGCTCCACCGCGACCTGGGCGACAGCAAGTACCGGCCCTCGCCCCTCCTGCGCAAGATGGTCGCGGCCGGCTGGCTCGGGCGCAAGAGCGGCCGGGGGTTCTACACCTACGGCGGCTGACCCCGGGCCCCGGGCCGATCGGGCCCGGACGGGCCCGGCGGCCGGCTAGGGCGGGCCCTGGATCCGCCGCAACGGGGGGGGCAGCGGGGGGCCCGTGCGCTCGAGCGCCTCGATCTCGGCGCGCACGCGGTCGATCTCGGCGCGCACCCGGGCGTACTCCGGATCCTCGCGGGCCTGCCCCGCGTCGTCGCCATGGCGGGCCTCCAGCGCGCGCGCCCGTTCCACCAGCGCGGCGTCGCGCGCGAGCAGCGGCTCGACCCGCTCGCGGTACCACAGGTGCCAGGTGCGCACGGCCTGCTGCTCGCCCAGCGCGATCCAGGGCGAGGCCGCCAGCAGGCCGGCCGTCAGGAGGCCCGCCAGCGGGACGAGCCCGCGCCGGCGCCGGTGGGCCACGGCCGCGCCGAGCACGAGGCCCCACAGGAGGCCCCCGCCGTGGGCCCAGTTGGCGATCCGTAGGGTGCCGACCTCGGTGAGCACGACGCAGAGCACCAGCCAGGTGAGGAGCATGTTGATCATGCGCCGGTCCATGACGGCGGCGGCGACCGGGTGGCTTGTGCGCAGCGGGATCAGGAAGCCGCCCAGGCCGAAGATCGCGCCGCTCATCCCGACCCCCGGGGCGGTGACCATCGCCCACTGCGCGATCGAGCCGACCACACCCGTGGCCAGGAACACGAGTCCCATCGCGACGGGGCCGAAGGCGTACTCCACCGCGCGGCCGAGCGTCCAGAGCGCCATCGCGTTGAACACGACGTGCAGGACGCCGACGTGGACGAAGAGGCTCGTGACGTGGCGCCACACCTCGCCCTCCCAGATCGGGAACCAGGGCTCGAGGGCGCGCAGCCACGCGCCGTCCCCCAGCGCCCCGTGCCGGGCCAGGTGCGTCGCCACGAAGAGCGGGAGGACGATCGCCAGCAGCGTGAGCGTCCCCGTCTGGCCATGGGTGCGGACCAGGGGCCGGTAGCGCACGAACATGCGCTCCCGCACGGCCCGGGCGCAGGGCTCGCACAGGAGGTCGGGCTCCACGCCGAAGAGGTCCGCCCGGGGGGCCCGGCGGCCGCAGGTGCTGCAGGCGCTGGTCGCCGGGGCGGGCACGCGCCTCCCATACCACAGGTCCGCGCCGCACCCCCCGCCCGGCCGCCCCACGGCCGCCCGGGCGGCCGGCCGGCCCGGGGCCGTGCCCCCGTATCCTTGGGGCCCGAAGGAGCCGAGCATGGACTTTGACCTCACCGAGGAGCAGGCGCTGCTGCAGCAGACGGCGCGCGACTTCGCGCAGCGCGAGCTCCTGCCCCGGGCGGCACAGGCCGACCAGGAGGAGGCCTTCGTCGCCGAACAGGTCCGGCTCTGCGCCGAGATGGGCTTCCTGGGCATGGCCGTCCCCGAGGCGTACGGCGGCAGCGGGCTCGGGGCGGTCGGGACGGCGCTCGTGCTGATCGAACTCAACCGGGCCTGCCCCTCGACGGGTACGACCGTCTCGGTGCACAACAGCCTGACGAGCGAGAGCGTGCTGCGCTTTGGCACCGAGGCGCAGCGGCGCCGCTACCTGCCGCGGCTCGCCGGCGGGGAGTGGCTCGGCGCCTACGCCTTGAGCGAGGCCGGCAGCGGCTCCGACGCCGGCTCGCTCACCTGCGCCGCCGTGCGCGAGGGGGACGGGTGGGTGCTCACGGGGACCAAGCTGTGGATCTCCCACGGCGACGAGGCCGACCTCGTGGTCGTGTTCGCGCGCACCGACCCCCGCGGCCAGTTGATTCGTGCGCATAAGATTCCTCCTGTGGATTGAATGTGAAGCATTGAATGAAAATCCTCACTGGATTAGCGCAGCAGGGCCATCTTCCTCACCTGTGAAAGCTCTCCTGCGCATAGTTGATAGAGATACACCCCGCTCGCCAAACCCTTCGCCTCCCACACGCGCTGGTGCCTGCCCGCCGGTAGTTTTTCCGAAACCAACGTGGCGACTTCATTGCCCAGCAGATCATAAATCTTCAGGGTGACAAAGCTCGCTTGCGGTAGGGCAAATTCGATGGTGGTGCTGGGGTTGAAAGGATTGGGATAGTTCCGCAGCAACGCGATCGCGCCCGGCATCTGCGCGCCGTCATCCACGCCGGTCGCAGGCAGCGGCCGGCTCCAAACGCCGTGGCTGGCTGAAAGGCCGGCAAACAGCCTGCCTTGATGAATGAAAATCGCGCTCACGAAATCGCCGCTGATCGGCAGATTGCCGGTGAGCACGTTCCAACTCGCGCCGCCGTTCGCAGAGGCAACCACGCCCACGCCATCCACCGCGGCATAAAGCGTTTGGTTGAACAACAACAAATCATCCACCACGGCATTCTGCAATTCCGTGCCCACGCTCTGCCAGGTCTTGGCGGAATCAAGCGAGACGTAAAGTCCGGAAGTGGTGCCGGCGTAGATGGTCTCACCCGCCACGGCCAGCGACAGCACGCCCTGCACACCCGCAAGGCTGCGATTTTGCCAGGTTGCGCCGCGATCCAAGCTGACCTGCAAATGGCCGCTGCTGCCGCCCAGCGTCGCGCCCACCAACATGACGCCTGATTCCGTCACGGCCACCGCAGTGATCCCCGAAAGCCCGGTTGGAAATCCTGTGCCGCTGCGCCGCCAGTTCGCCTGCTGCACGGCAGTTTTGTAAACACCGCTCGGCTGCAACCCCGGCGCCCATTCGATGGCGGCATACACGGTGTCGCCCATCACGACGACGCCGGCGGCAAAGGCCTGGGTTTCAAAACCCTCGTTGAAGCTGATCCAGATCGTACCGCCGTCAACGCTGCGGCACACACCGCCGCCAAGAATGGCGGCCCACAATGTGTCCTGCCGGACTTCCAACGCCCGGATGTCATAGGCCATCTCCGGCAGGCCG
>JAPKHB010000108.1 GCA_026647295.1 Planctomycetota bacterium
GTTCGGAGCTTCTTCCAGGCCCCGACCGTCAAGTACGCCTCATGAGGTGCCAACTGATTTGTGGCCGGGGTAATAACATCGACCTTCGGCATGCCGATTCTCCGACTGGTACGTGGTTGGCGGGTTTCGTTCGCCGGCCTCCGCTGTGCCTGAAGAGTAGTGCCCCCGGGGAGTAGGCTCAAGGGCCTTTTTGGCTGGGCCTCGAATTCCGTGGAATCCGTCCTAAGTGCGGGTTGTGCCCGCCTTGCGGCTGCGCATCGCGCTGCCATGTGGATGCGAGGCTGGAGGGGGGCGAAGGGGCCGCCGCGGAACGGCGTGGCAGGCCGCAGGAGAGGCACGCGAGACAGAGATGCACGCCTCCAGCCTTATCTGCGATCGGCGGGTCCTCGATGTGAATGACGCGTGACCGCACCAAGCGCCAAGGGTACCAAGCGCGGCTCGCAACCATCGCGCTCCGCCTCCAAGCGCTTGTAGGGCGCCTAAGGATCGTGAAATGGGGGACGACGGCCCCGGCCCCCTGTCCCGCCGCGGCCGCCAAGGAGGCGCGCAGTGGAAGGTCCTCGGGCTCCATGCGACCAGGGCTGGGCGAAAGGCCGGCTTCACCCGTGGGCGGTAGGACCGCAAGGTAATGAAAACGAGCCGCGCTCGATTCATTCGTGGGACTTCCGGGGTACCATGGCTCCATGGCGGCCAACCCCTCCCGACTGGCGCAACCGGATGTCGGTCGATCCGAACGTCCGCCGCGGGCAGGCGTGCATCGCGGGCAGACGTGTGCTCGTGACGGTCGTACTCGACAATCTGGCCGCGGGCCGCACGCCGGAGCAGATCCTCGCCGACTACCCCTCGATCACCGTCGAAGAAATTCCCGGCGGCAAGGCGCCACCCCCGTGAGCGTACCGAGCGCGGCTCGTAGCCGTCACGCTCCCCGAGGGCGGTCCGCGTCGGGGCGCCCGCGGACGGGGCAACCAGGGGTGCGCGCCAACGCCCCTGCCAGGGCGCGATGGAAGGCCCCTGGGGCTGGGCGGGACCGGGGCCCGCAGGCGTGCCGGTCCGATCCCTGCCCCGGGGGCCCCGGGTGACGGAAACGAGGCGCGCTCGGTAAGGTCCGCGACCGGCCTTCGGGGGGGCGCCGCCTCCCGAAGGGCCGGGGTCGGCCCGCGAACTTGCGAGGGATTGCCCAAACCGGCGAAATGTCGCCAGTTCAGGCGAACACATGCCATGAATGCCGAGACATGCCTCGCCACCCACCCCCTTATTCACCCGCGAGGAGTTCGGGGTGGCCATCCTCGGTGCGGGGGGGGCCGCTCCTGCCACGGCGCACTCGCACCTCCCGCGCTGGCGCCGCCAAGGGCGGATCTGGGTGGTACAGCACGGCCTCTTCGTGCGGGCGCCTCACCTGTCTAGGTGGCGGATCCGTCGCCCGCTTGCGCTCCGGCCAGAATCTCCTGCTCAACGTAGCGACAGAAATCAACGGCCGAGGTGAAGTACCGATATCCGTGCGCGTTCGCGATGTCCAGAGTGCCCTGCGTCTCGTTGATCAGTACGGCCACAGGCTGACTGAGCCCCTCCTGCAAGCCCTCCGGCCAGGCGAGGTCAAGCACGGCCAGCGGTTGGCCCGTCTCAGGGTCTGCCAGTTCGTAGAGGTACTCCCCCTCTGGCAGACCTTGCTCGGCCACCCACTCGTTGAGCGTGGTCAGCAGCTGCTCCTCCTTATCGGAGTCGACGACGCCGGGCGGCGGCGCGTCGGCAGCCTCAGCGACCTGGCCGGGAGTGGCGGGGCTGGGCACCAGCGCCTCTGCGGCTGCCGGTTCGTCTGCGCCGTGAGCAAGGCTCCCCAGGAAGCCATTTGCGGCCTGCGCCAGCAGGGACCGTCGCGCCTCCAAGAAGTCGAGATAGCGATCGACGCGCCAGAGCGACCTGTCCATTGGGATCCACTGCGACTTCAGCGCGCCGGGGTGGTTGTCTTCGATCTCCGGGAAGTAGACCTCCGGGCGCCTGTCGCTGATCTGCAGGTTGCTCTCCTTCGTGAGAAAGCAGTAGTTCGCTACGGCATTGACGTCAGCACGTCGGTATCCCGCTTTGTAGAGAACAGATCGCGGGAAGATGTGGTGAACCTCAAGACGGTTCATCCTGCCTAACATGTGGGCGTTCAGGGAGAGGCCGAGGCCCCAGTCGCGCGCATCGCAAACACGCGAGAGAAGATAGAGCATGGGGTAAAAGCGGGCACCCATGCTCCACCCGGAGAAGTGCTCGGGAAGCACTCGGAGTCCCCCATGCCACACGGCCAGCTGCCGAATCAACCGATCGAGGCCAGCATCGAGCTCCTCGATCTGCCTGAGGTCCTGATCGATGATCGTCTCCGTGGAGCCGGAGAACCTCCCCCAGAGGGCGCTCTGCACGTACCAGAAGAGGAGCTTGTCCTGCTCGACGGCATCGTTCAGAACACCACCGCGGCGGGAGATGTAGTGTGTCATCACTGGGAACGCGTACTGCCCGAACAGCACGCGGTCATGATCGAGACCGAGTCGTCCGCCGATCAGATTCAGCAGGTTGTCAATAGCCGTCTCTGCGCGGGCGAGTCCCTCCTTCACCTTCTCGGGGGCTACCTCGTGCAAGTGGGAGAACTTCGCCTCGCCCGTCACGATCGTATTCACGTTACGCAGGAGCCAATCGAGTTTGAAGTCAAAGCCCCGCTTTCGCCAGCGATGCAGGGCGGCCCTCATGCGGTCACGCCCCTCGGGCCACTCCGCACAGATCTTCGCGAGAGCTAGGTCGCCCTTGCTGAGCGTCGTGCCTCCGCTGTTCACCCTATTGAAGATGTCAACCA
The DNA here is from genome assembly GCA_026647295.1 of Planctomycetota bacterium. Taxonomy (GTDB): domain Bacteria; phylum Planctomycetota; class PLA2; order PLA2; family JAEUHO01; genus JAPKHB01. Next base: position 2,828 of record JAPKHB010000108.1, read on the forward strand.
CGACGTCGACCGTCTTGTCGCCGCCTGTCACCTCCTCAATGTGCAGGTCGACATCGCGTATCCCAAGAATCCGATTCAAACGTCCGTAGAACTTCCCCGTGCCCGGGGCGCCGGAGGGCGCCAGCTTTGCCACGAACTCGTCAATGCCGTCGTAGCCCGCCTTCATGAGGGACGAAACATCGATCCACAACGGATCATCGCGCATCTTGACCGGCTGCCAGAAGCCAAATTCCTCCTTGTCCAGGTGGAAGTGCAGACCCGTGAACGCGCGAGCGTTGCCGTCAAAGAACCGCGGCGGCTCGCCTCTGATGATGCCGTAGAGAGACGTGATGCGCTGCTGCCCGTCGAGAAGCAACTTGACGATACCAGGCGCGAGGTTGCCGTCTCCCCGGTGTCGAGCCGTGTCAGATTCGGTGGCCCACACAAGCAGACTGCCGATGGGGTGGCGACGATAGAGCGAGTCCATCAGGCCTCGCACCTGGTTCGCGTTCCAGACATAGCCACGCTGGAACTCGGGCAGCGCCATGTGCCCGGAGTCCACGTGATCGAGGATCGTCGAGATCTTCATCGCCGGCCTCCACCCCTCGCGACCTGCGCCCGGGGAGTCGGCGGGTCAACGGGGTCAGTCGCCGCGCCGGCGAGCGCAGCGATCAAGAAGCGTACCACGGCACACTGACAGGGCATCCTGGGGGATCCGGGAGCGGAAGGTGGGTTGCAGAATCGCGCGGAAGAGCCCGCGCAGGCCCAGAATCGGGGGGATGAATCCGCTCGCAGACATCATGTCAAAAATGCCCTTGGCGGCGGCTACCCTCACGCCGTCCCAGGGGGGCGCTTCCACCCCTCGACGCCGGCGACCGCAGCCAGCGGGGGACCCTGGAAGGAGCGCCGTGGGTCGTGAGCTGGGAGCGTACCGAACCCGGGTCGCAACCGTCACGCTCCCCGAGGGCGGCCCGGGGCAAGGCGCCCGCGGACGGGGCAACCAGGGGTGCGCGCCAACGCCACCGCCAGGGCGCGGTGGAAGGCCCCTGGGGCTGGGCGGGACCGGGGCCCGCAGGCGTGCCGGCCCGATCCCTGCGCCGAGGGCCCCGGGTGACGGAAACGAGCCGCGCTCGCTTGGTTCAGCCGGCCAGTTCGCTAAGGAGCCAGGCGCGGGCCGCGGCCCACTCGCGCTCGGCCGTGGCCAGCGAGATGCCGGTGAGCGTTGCGACCTCCTGCTGCGTGCGCCCGCCGAAGAAGCGCAGCAGCACGATGCGCGCCTTGCGCTCGTCCACGGCCTCCAGCCGCTCAAGCGCCTCATGGAGCGCAAGCAGGTCCAGGTGCCGCTCCTCGAACCACGCCAGGGAGTCGTCAAGGGGCACCCGGTGCAGCCCGCCCCCGCGCCGCTGGGCCCGGCGCCGCCGGGCGTGGTCCACCAGGACGCTGCGCACCGCCAGTGCCGCGATGCGATAGAAGTGCGCCCGGTTCTCGACCGCCGCCTCGCGCCCCAGGATGCGCAACACGACCTCATCCACGACGCCCGTGGTCTGCATCGTGGAGCGGCCCGGCCGGCGGCCCCGCTGGACGTGGACGATCTGGCGCACCGCCGCCTCCACCAGGGGCATCAGCCGCCCGCAGGCCTCCGGATCCCCCGCGCGCGCCGCTTCGACCAGGTCCCCGAGTTCGTCGGTCCCCGGGCCCGTCATCGCCGGTCCGGGCCTTCGAGCAGGCCCCGCTCGAGGCGCTCCACGTGTCCCAGGCGGCGCTTGACGAGCACGGGGGGGTAGCCCCGCGCGCCGGCGCGCGCAACCGCGTCCCGGGCCCTGGCGAGCGCCTCACGCACGGGCTCCGGCCCGCCCGTGCCCGGCCCGCGGCGCGCCTCGCGCGCGGCCACGCCCAGGGCCAGGTCCGCCTCGGCCAGGGCGCTTTCGGGGGCCGCGGGGAAGCGGCAAAGGAGTTGCTCGACGACCCGCGCCGCCTGCGCCAGGTCGTGGTCCGCGCCCGCCCCGTCGCCCGCCTCGGCTGCCGCGCGCGCCAGGCCCACGTGGCTCGCCACCAGGTTGCGCCAGCTGACCGCGTCCGTCTCGTCTAGCCCGACGATCGCCTCCGTCTCCGCCCGCGCCCTGGCCAGGTGGGCCCGCGCGTCCTCCCGCCGCTGCTCCTCGAGCAGGGCCATGCCCAGCCGTAGCGCCAGGGCCGCGCCCTCCCGCCGGACCTCCCGGTCCGCGGGGGCCCAAGCGGCCCAGCGCTCGAAGGCCGCCCGGGCGTGCTGGAGGTAGGGGAGGCCGCTGCCCACCTGCTCGGCCGCGTCGGCCAGGTACACGAGCCATTCGTAGTGGGTGGCCAGCGCCGCGAGTTCGCCCGCGGTCCGGGCCTCGCTGGAGATGGCCCGTTCCAACGCCTCGAGCAGGTCCCCCACGCCCTGGGGCCGTCCCGCAAGGATCCGCCCCCGCGCACAGCGGTAAAGGACCTCGGCGCGCCGCAGGGGCTCCACCCGCTCCCCCGCGCGTTCCCCCGCCTCGAGCAGTTCCCGGGCGGCCTCCCCCGCCTCCCGGGTGGCCTCGACGTCGCCGGCGAACTCCGCCATCGCGGCCCCCATGGAGGCCATCCGCAACCGCAGGTCGAGCGTGGCCGGCCCGTCGGCGTCCGCGGCCCCGTCCGCCGCCGACGCCAGCACGTCGGCCGCCGCCCAGTGCGCCCGCGCGGCCTCGCTCTCGCCCTTGAGGAGCGCCAACCGGCACAGGACCAACTGCGCCCGGGCCTGCCAGGCGTGCGCCCCGGCCGTCGGCCGGTGGGCGAGTGCCCGCGCGCCAAGGTCCAGCGCCGCGCGCGCGTCCGCCTCCGCCTCCGTGGGGAGCCCCACCCCGTAGATGCTGCTGTTGGCCTCCAGTTCGGCCAGGAGCACGCGGGAGCGCTGTGCCACGTGCAAGAGGTCCGGGTCGCCCGTCAGGCCGTCGGCGAGCGCGTCGACGTGCCGGCGCACCCCGAGCACCAGGCTGCGCGCGACCCCCAGCCCCCGGGGCAGCCCGGCGACGGCCCGCTCGTGGTCGGTGAGCAGCCACGGCACGAACGCGCGCGTGCGATCGAGGAGGTCCTCGGCCCGCGCGCGCTCGGCCTCCGCCAGCGCGAGGGCCCGCCGGGCCCGCCGGGCCTCGGCCGTCGTGATCGAGATGGCCGCGCCGGCGCCCAGGACCAGGACCGCCAGCATGGCCGCCAGCGGGCGGTGGCGCCGGATCCACAGTCCGAAGGCGCGCAGGTAGGTGGGGGGGCGCGCCAGCACCGGGGCGCCTGCGAGCCAGCGGCCCAGGTCCGCCCCCAGGTCGGCCACGCTGGCGTAGCGCCGGGACGGCTCGGGGTCGATCGCCTTGCCCACGACGGCGCACAGGTCGCGGGACAGCGCCGGCGCGACCCGCTCCAGCGGCGCCGGCGCCCCCGTGCGGAACTCCTCGACGATCTGCATCACCGTCGCCGGCTCGAGCGCCCGGGGCAGCCGGCCCGAGAGCAACTCGTAGAGGATCACCCCCAATGCGTGCACGTCGGTGCGCACGTCGACGTCGTGGGCGGCCCCGAGCACCTGCTCCGGGCTCATGTAGGCGGGCGTTCCGATCCAGGTGCCCGGGCGCGTCGCCCCCAGGGGGCCCGCCTCCAGGCGGGCCACGCCGAAGTCGATCACCATCGGGCGGCCCGACTCCCCGACGATCAGGTTGCTGGGCTTGAGGTCCCGGTGCAGCACGCCGCGCCCGTGCACGGCCTGGACCGCGTGGCAGGCCTGCTGCAGGAGCCGCACCCGCCCCCGCACGTCCAGCCCCCGCTTGCGGGCGTGCTCCGTGACCGGCCGCGCGTCGACCACCAGTTCCATGGCGAAGTAGGGCACGAGGCCCCCGGACGGGGCCCGCCACGTCCCGGCCTCGAAGATTCGGCACACGCCCTCGTGCGAGATGGCGCCAAGGGCCCGGGCCTCCCCCTCGAAGCGCCGGCGCGCATACTCGTCGGGCAGGGCGACGCGCATGAGCTTGACGGCCACCCGGCGTCCAGGCGGGTCCTGGAACGCCTCGTACACGTGCCCCATGCCCCCGGTGGCGATCCGCCGCACCAGGAGGCACGCGCCCAGCCGGGTGCCCGAAAGGTCGGCGTGCTCGGCCGGGGCGAGCCACCGGGCCACGTCGTCCAGCGGTGGCGGCTCGAAGGCCCGGGGGCTTTCGTGCGCCGACCACAGGCGTTCAAAGGCCCGCCGCAGGTCCGGACGGCCCCGGCAGGCCGCCTCGACCAGGCCGGGCCGCTCCCCCGGGCACGCATCGGCCACCCGCGCGAAGAGCGCAAGCGCCTCGCGGTCGGCGTGCGGGCGGCTCGGCGGGGGGCTCGGCAACGGGGGAAAGTCTAGGGGGACCGCGACGGGCGCCGCAAGGCGGGGGCCCCGGCAGGCCCCCGCCCCCGGATCAGTCGGTGTAGTAGACGGTGGCCTCCAGTTCGAGGCGGTTCCAGCGGGGATCGGAGGCCGCCTGGCGGGCGCGCAGGTCGGCGTCGCGTTGCCCGTCCTTGCTCGTGTACTGGTCGTTCCAGAACCAGCCCGCCCCACTGCCCCCGCCGAGGACGATCAGGTTGTCGGCCCCGTCCGAGATGCCCGCTCCGGACACCCAGAAGCTCCCGTCCGGGAGCGGCTGGACCGTGCCGGTTCCGTTGCGCCACCCGTCGCTGGAGCCGGCGATCGAGTACTCATAACGCACGGCGTTCTTCACGACGGGAAGCACGATGGCCACCGAATCGCCCCAGGAGTGCCAGCCCCCGCCGTCGTTGCTGTACCACGAGTCGATGCGCACGGACGGGAACAACTTGCGCTTGCGCAGGTTCGAGATCCGGATCACCGCCTGCGCGACGCCGAGCGACGTGGTCACGCCGTCCTTGGTGCTGAACACCTCCACCTGCAGGAACTCGATGCCCTGGCGTCCCGACGACCAGCAGCGGTAGGTCGCGGTGCCCCGCCGGCTGCGCGTGGCCCCGGGGCTTGCGTCCAGGAGGCGCCCGAACTGCTGCCGGCAGATCCAGCGGTACTCGAGGAGCCCGCCGTCGTCGGGCACCCCGACCAGGGTCACCGAAAAGGCCTGGCGTTCGCCCTCCGCCAGCACCACCTCGGCCGGACTAAGCACCGGGACCGCCCCGCGCACCTCGACCGTGGCCGTGGCCTGGCCCAGCAGGGCCGGGCCTCCGGGCCCGTCCACGAACGCTTCCACGCTGACCGTGTCCACCCCCAGGGACCCGTTGGGCACGTAGGTCAGGGTCGCCGAGTCGGTCTCAAGGTCCGTGCCCGCCTGCGGCGCCGCGCCCCGGTCCTCCAGGTGCCCGTACACGCCCGAGGTCGTCCAGCGGAAGCTCGGCACCTCCCCGGGCCCGAGGAGATCCGGCGCGACCGTGGCCACGTAGGTCAGTTCCTGGTCCCCCAGGATGGTGGCCACGGGCGGCGAGAGCGTCACCTCGGCGTTGACCGGCCCCCCGCCCCCGGCCTGGACGACGACCTCGAACCCCTCGACCACCCGCGAGGCCGCGGCCTGGGTGAAGTGCGAAAGCGTCGCGGGCAGCACGTAGCGCCGCCCGCCGGTCGGGCCCGAAAGCAGTGCCAGCACCCGGCCGCCCTGGGCGAGGAACTCGTCCAGGCGCGCATTGGGCTCGCCGTCCGCAAGGCCCAGCAACCGGCGGAACACGACCTCCAAGTAGGCGGCCTGGAAGGCCGGGTCGTACACGAGCCGGTGCAGCAGTTCGCCGGCCGCCACGTGCAGCAGGCCGTCGACGAGCGCGGCGTTGAGCGCGTCGGCCTCCGGTCCCTCCGTCGCCAGCGTGTGCAGCCGCACAAGGTCGGCCTCGCCCCAGGCGTCAAGCCACGTGCGGCGCCACTCCCCCGTGAAGGGGAACACAAAGCCCGCCACGCACGGGAGCACGAGGTCAAGGTGCAGCGCGTCGCGCAGCGCCCCCGCAAGGCCTCCGTCCTCCGCCGCGGTGAGCGTCCCGGGCGCGTAGTCGTAGGGCCGGGTGGGCCCGACCACGGTCACCCAGTAGGTCGTGGAGACGGCTTCCCCCGGCGTCAGCGGAACCGCGATCGGTCCGCTGGCAACCGGCTCGTGGGGCAGCGCCCCGTGGGCGAAGTCCCCCAGCGTCGCGCCCGGGAGGGCATCGGCCGGCCCCAGCGCCGCGTCGCGCCGCGCCGCCGAGGGGACGAGGAAGGCGCCCACGTCCGAGGGGTCCTCGTGGAAGACGTCCGTGGCGTCGGTCCAGCCCTTGCGCTCGACCAGGGCCACGCCGCGGCGCCGGTAGACGTTGTGCACCCGCACCTCCTCGGGGCCGCTGGCCTCGACCGAAAGGCCGCTCCCCACCCCGAGCGCCTCGACCAGGATCGTGGCGTGCGCCGGGCCGCCCCCGGCGGGCTTGCTCCAGGCCGCCGGCTTGGGCGCTTCGGGCTCCGGCCCCGGGTCGTCAAACCCGTTCACCCCCCCGGCCGTGGCCCCGATCGCCGCCACGGCGGCGTCCAGCGCCGCCAACACCCCCGCATCGGCCGCCTCGAGCGCATGGGGGTTGGCCCCCAGGGCCGTCTCCAGTGCCGCTGCAAGGCCGTCAAGGGCCGGGTCGCCGCGGACCCTCCTCACGAACTCGGCCTGCATGTCGTCGGTGGCCGAAAACGCGCCAAGGTGCAGCCAAACGAGCACCTCGGCGGTGGTCCGGGCGCTGACCGCGTGGGGCCCCGCCGCACCCGGGTAGGGGGGGCAGAAGCCCATCAGCACGACGCGGCCCCCGGCATCCTCCACGAAGACCACCTGCGGACCGCTCTCGTAGGCCGGAACGTCCGCCCGCCCGTCGACGCCCAAGGCCGCTCCGCCCGCCGCCGTGTAGGCCCGCAACTCCTCCGGCACCAGCGCCGAACCCGCCGGCAGGACGATCTCCACCGGCACGAACATGTTCGCCATCCCCAGCAGCGGCGGTCCGGCCGGGCTGGGCGCCGGCCCCGGACCCGTCCCGGGCCCGGGACCCGGCACAAGGAAGGACCCATCCCCACCCCCTCCGCAGCCCCCGGCCAGCGCCAGCCCCGCAACCCACAGGGCGATCCAACCCCAACGCGACGCGGCACGGACCATGCTCGGGCTCCCGGGGAGCCGACAGGGCTCCTATCCCCACTACGCAATCCGCGCCTCGGGGCCCTCGCACTGACGCCTCGCACACTGTTGCGGGGGAGGCGGGGCGCTGCTCTGGCGCGAGAAAATCGACGCCGCTGCGAGTCCGCAGGCGATCAGGAAAAAGATCACGCTGACGATGAAACGGCGCTTGTCGGAATGGGTCGAGGGGGATGT
>JAPKHB010000109.1 GCA_026647295.1 Planctomycetota bacterium
GCCGGCTCTCCGAACCGGGCCTGGTCGAGCGGGTGGGCGAGTTGTGCGGCGCGCTCGGCGACCGGGCCCGGGCTCTGGCCGCGCTCGAACGCCTGGTCGAGGTCGACCCCGGCCGGCGCAACGCCTGGGAGGCCTGGCTCGCCGCCCTGTGCGCGACCGGCGACGAGGCACGCCTGCGCCGCGCGCTGCGCCGGCTGCTGGCCGGCGTGGAGCCCCTTCCGCTCGCGGCGTCCAGCCGTGCCGAACTGCGGACGCTGCTCGGAGACTCGTGCTGGCGCTCGGTGGCGCTTGCGCTGGACCGCGGGGGCCCCCGGGAGTGGGTGGAGGCGCTCGCGCTGCTCTCCCAGGCCGAGGCGCTCGCTCCCGAGGGCGCGCCGCAGGGTTGGGCCCTGCTCGCGCGCGTGCTCGTGCTCGATCGCCTGGGCGACGGGCCGGCGCGCGCCGAGGCGCACGAGCGCCTCGAGGCGTGGCTCGCCCAGCGCGCCGAGGATCCCGCGGCCGCGTTGTGCTTTCCCGACGGCGTGCGGCTCCAGGCCGCCGAGTTGACGCGCCTCCTCGAGACGCGCCCCCGTCCGGATCCGGAGCCCTCGCCCGCCGCCGAGGGCCCGGCCCATCCGACCCGCCTGCTCTGGCGCTTCGACCATCCGGGGCGCGACCTGGTGGCCGTCCTCCCGCTGGGCCCGGACGCGCTGCTCCTCGTGGACGCGCACGGCGGGCTCCTGGGCGTGGAGGAGGCGACGGGACGGCTGCGTTGGGCCGAGCGCACGCTGTTGCCCCCGGCCCGCAAGGCGGGTCCCCTGTGGGTGGTCGAGGTGCCGCTGACGACCCCGGACGGGCAGGTGCTCGTGCCCCACATCGGGGGGCTCACGTGCCTCGGGCCCGACGGGCGGCGCCGCTGGGTGGCGGCCGTGGGCGCGCCCGGACCCCACGTGCCGCGCCTGTTCCTGCGCGGCGACCGCGTGATCGCGGCCAGCGCGCCCGGCGGAGAGGCCGCGGCCTTCGAGGCCGCCACGGGCCGGGCGTTGTGGTCCCAACGCCTTCCCCTGCCGCTGGCCGGGGACGGCCGGCCCGAGGGCTCGGGCGCCGCGCTCGAGGGGGAACGCCTCTTCGTCTACGGCCGGTTGGGGGCGCTCCTCGACGCCCGCGACGGGCGCCTGATCTGGCTCTTCGACCCGGCCGGCGTACGCGCCTTCCCCCCGCGCCTGGAGGGCCCGCGCGGGCGTTCCGGCACCCCACCCAACGCGCCCCGCCTGGCGACCCCTGGTGCCTTGGCCGTGCCGCCCCCGCCCTCCGGGCCGGCGTCGGGCTTCGTGTGGATCACGCCGAGCCATGGGGGTCAACCCGTCCTCCTGCAGCCTGCGCCCGGCCAACCGTTCGGCGCCGCGCTCACCCCCGCCCAACTCGCCGCCCTGGGCCTGCTGCCGCCGGGCTCGGCGGGACCGACCCCCGGCCGGCCGGCCGCGAGCATCCTCGCGCTCGGGGGACGCTCGTTGGCCACCTGGGATCCGCGCGCCCCCGAGGTGAGCGCGGCGGCGGCGGGCGCGGCGTGGGCGGCCCCGCTCGGCCCCGAGGAGACGCGGCGGGCCTGGATCGCGGGCGGGCGCCTGTACCTCTCGCGCCACCGGCTCGGGGCCGCCAGCCGCCTCGGGCCGGAGGGCCACGTGCTGGAGGTGGACCTCGACCTGCCCTTTCGCGTGGCGCCCCGCGAACTTGCGGCGACGCCGCTCGAGGACGCGCCGCACCTCGCGCTCGCCCCCGCCGCGCTGCTCGCGCTTGGGCCCGACCTCACGCCCGAGCGCGCGCTCGACCTGACCGGACTGGGCGCCGCGGGCCTGCCCTTCGTGCCGTGCGTCGCCCGCGACGGGCCCCACTGGCTGCTCGCCGGGCCGGCCGGCGTGTGGCGCGTGACCGCCCGCACGCTGGAGCGCGTGGGCGAGGCGCCGTGGCCGGCCGGGAGCGCGGCGCCGCAGGCCGACGGGCTCGCCGCCCTGACCTGCCTGCCCGAGGGCCTGGTGGGTCAGGACGCCGGCGGGCGCCTGCGGCCCGCGGCCCCGGCGCGCGGCCTGGTGCGCGCGGGGCGCGCCTTCCTGATCGTCTCGCGCTCCACCGTGCTCGCGCTCGCCGACGCCGAGCCGGAGGCGGCCGATGGCGGGCGCTGAACCGCTCTTTGACCCGGAGTTCCTGCGCCGCTTGCGCACCCTCTTCTTCAAGCTGCGCCGCCGGCGCGCGCTGCGGCGCAAGGGCGCGCAGAGCACGCCCGCGCTCGGCTTCACGCGCGAGTTCAAGGACCACCGCGCCTACACCTTCAGCGACGACTTCCGCGCCATCGACTGGCGGCTCTACGCCCGTCTGGAGCGCCTCTTCGTGCGGCTCTTCGAGGAGGTGCAGGAGTTCCACGTCCACCTGCTGCTGGACAAGAGCGCCTCGATGGCCGAGCCGCACCCGGAGAAGCGCGTGACCGCCCTGCGCCTCGCGCTGGCGCTGGCGTACCTGGGGCTCATGAACCAGCACCGCGTCTCCCTCTACGCCTTCGGCGCCGACCTGACGACGGAGACGCCGCCGCTCAAGGGCCCTGGCCACGTCCACCGCCTGATCCAGCGCCTGGAGGCCCTCCCCTTCCGCGGCGAGACCGACCTGGGCGCGCTCGCGCGCTTTCGGCCCCGGCGCGACCGCCGCGGGATCGTGTTCGTGCTCTCCGACCTGCTCGGGCCCGACCCCGCCCGCACGCCCGAGGCCCTCGGGGCGTGCCTGGCCTGGCCGGCGGAGACGCACGTCGTACACCTGCTCCACCCGCGCGAACGGCGGCCCGTGCTGGAGGGCGAGCTCAAGCTCACGGAGGTCGAGACCGGCGAACAGCGGCGGATCTTCCTCACGCGCCGGGACCTGGAGCGCTACGCGGCCGCCTTCGACGCGTTCTGCGAGGGCGTCGCGCGGGCCTGCCTCACCCGCCAGGTCGACTACCTCGCCTGGAGCACCGAGGTGCCCTTCGAGCGCGGCTTCCTCGACCTCCTGTCGCGCGGCAGCGCGCTCGCGCGCGGATAGCGGGGCCGGCCGTGCACGCGCTGGACCCCGGTGCGCTCGCCTGGCTCGGCCTGCTCGCGCCCGTGCTGCTCCTCTTCCTGGTCCGGCGCCGGCCGCGCGTGGCGCGCGTGAGCACGCTCGCCTTCTTCAAGACCCTCGCCCGCGCCTACCAGGAGGCCCCGTGGCTTCGGCGCCTCAAGCGCCTCCTGGCCCTCCTGCTCGCCGTCCTCACCGTGGCGACGGCCACCGGGGCGCTCGCGCACCTCGTGCGCGCCCCCCGGCCCGGGCAGGTGCGCTCCGTGGTGCTGGTCGTCGACCGCTCCGCCTCGATGGCCGCGCGCCCCCCCGGCGGTCCCTCGCGCTGGGAGCAGGCGCGCGAAGACCTGCGCGAGCGGCTGGCCGGCGTGGACGCGGCGGTGAGCGTGCTGGTGCTCGCCTACGGCCGCCGGCCCGAGATCGTGGTGCCCTTCACGCGCGACCGGCGGGCGTTGGCCGCGGCCCTTTCGGACCTTGCGCCCCGCCCCGAGGAAGGGGACGCGGAAGCGGCGCTCGCCCTGGCGGCGCGCCTGGCCCGCCTGGAGCCGCCGGCCGAGATCTGGCACGTGGGGGACGACCCCGCGCCGGACCCGGCCGGGGCGCCCGAGGAAGTCCCACTGGCCGAGCGGCTCGACCTGGGGGAGGAGGTCCGGCTCGTGACGCTGCCCGCCGGGGGCGCCGTCGCGCGCAACGCCGGCATCACCGCGCTCGCGCTGCGCCCCCGCCCCCTCGAGCACGGCCAACTCGAAGCCTTCGTCGAGATCCTGGCGTCGGGCGCCGCCCCCTTCGAGGCGCGGCTCGTGGCCGCGCGCGACGGCACGGAGGTGGCCCTGCGCCACCTCACCCTCACCCCGGGGACCCCGACCCGCCTCCTGCTCCCCCTCGCCGCGGGCGCGGGCGGCCTCCTGCGCGTCGCGGTGGAGTGCGCGGAGGACGGGCTCGCGCTGGACGACGTGGCCTTCGCGCGCATCCCGGCGCTGCGTCCGCGCCGGCTGCTGTGGGTGCGCGCGCAACCGGACCCCTTCACGCACCTGGCGTTCCTCGCGCTGGCGGAGAAGCAGGTGCTCGAGGCCTTTGCGCTCGAGCCGGGGCAGTGGCCCCCGGCCGACCTGGGCGCGTTCGACCTGCTCGTGCTGGACGGCTGGCTGCCGCCGACCTGGCCCGCGGACCTGCCGGCCCTGGTGATCGAGCCCCCGGAGAGCCGCGGGCCCGTGGAGGCGGTCCCCATCGAAGGGGGCGGGCTGGCCGTCGAACGCCTGCGCGCGGTGGACGAGCGCCACCCGTTGCTCTTCGGCGTGGCCAACGACCGCCTCGCCCTGACCCAGGTCTCGGCGCTCGGCACGCCCGCGCCGCTCCAGCCGCTTTGGACCGGTCCGGCCGGCCCGCTCCTGGTGGCCGGCGAGGTGCGCGGCCAGCGGCTCGTCGTGCTCGGCGTCTCTCCGCAGCGCTCCGAGCGTCTGGCGCTGCTCCCCTCCTTCCCCCTGCTGTTGGGCAACGCGGTGCTCTGGCTCACGCGCGCCGAGGACGAGGCCCGGCGCGAGGGCGTGTACCCGGGCGGCAGCGTGGTCGAGGTGCCCGAGCCGCGGATCGAGTGGTGGGACGGGCGCGCCGAACCCGGCGCCCCGGCGCCGGCCACCTGGGAAGGGCGCGACCTGGGCGAGGCCCGCGTGGCCGAGTTGGACCGGGTGGGCGTGTGGCGCAGCGGCGCGCGGTCGGGCACCGCGGCGCTGCTCTCGCGGCGCGAGACCGCCGCCGCCGCGCCAGGCGCCGCGACGACGCCTCCGCCCGCGCCCGCGGGCCTACGGGGCGACCTGCGCGGCCCCCTGCTCTGGTTGCTCCTGCTCCTGCTGCTCCTCGAAGCCTGGCTGTTTCACCGCCACGGAGTCCGGTAGGTGGAATTCGAACGCCTCTGGCCCCTGCTCCTCCTGCCGGCGGCGCTCGGCTGGCTCTGGTTCGCCCAGCGCCGCTCGCCGGAGCCCCTGGCGCCCGGGCGCGCCCGCGCGCTGCTGGGCGTGCGCACCCTGCTCGTGGCGCTGGCCCTGCTGGCCCTGTGCGGACCCGGGGCCCCGCGCACGCAGGACCGCCGCGCGCTCCTCTTCGTCTTCGACCACAGCGCGAGCCTGGGCCCCGAGGGCCTCGCGCGGGCCGAGGCCCACGCGGCCGCGATCCTCGCGGCCCTGCCCGCCGACGTGGAGGTGGGCGCGGTGTCGGCGGGCGCCGAGGGGGTCGTGCTGCGCCGGCCCGGGCCCGGGCGGGAGCCCCTGTCCGTACCGCGCGAACTGCTCGCCCGCGACGGACACCACAGCCGCCTCGCCCAGGCCCTCACGCTCGCCGTGGGCCTCTTCCCCGCGGGGGCCAGCCGGCAGGTGGTGCTGATCAGCGACGGCGCCCAGACGGCCGGCGACCTCGCCGCCGCCGCGCGCGACGCCGCGGTGAAGGGCGTGGTGGTGGACACGCTCGCGGTCGAGGGCCCGCGCCGGCCCGATGCGCGGGTGCTGCGCCTTAGGCCGAGCCGCACGCGCTCGCACGAGGGCGCCGCCGTGGCGCTCACCGCCGAGGTCGAGAGCACCCTCGCCGGACCCGCCCTGGTGCGCCTGTTCGAGAACGGCGTCGAGGTCGAGCGGCGCGAGGTAACGCTCGCCCCCGGGCCGCCCCAGCCGGTCGTGTTCCAGCGCACCCCCGCGGAGCGAAACCTGTACCGCTACCTCGTGCGCCTGGAGGGCGTGGCCGGCGACACGCTCCCCCACAACGACGAGGCCCTCGCGCTGGTGGACGTGCGGGGCCGGCCGCTCCTCCTGCTCGTGGACGAGGAGCCCGAGGAGGCGCGCCACCTCGTCGAGGCGATGGACCGCGAGGGGATCCGGCTCACCGTGCGGCCGCCCGAGGGGATCCCCACCTCGCTCTCCGAACTGGCGGCCTACGACGGCGTGGTCTTCTCGGACGTTCCGGCCTACCGGGTCGGCGACGCGGCGATGACCCTGCTGCACGACTACGTGGAGCAGCTCGGCGGGGGGTTCCTGATGATCGGCGGCGCCCGCTCCTTCGGCGCCGGGGGCTACTACCGCACGCCCGTCGAGGACATCCTGCCGGTGCGCATGCAGCCGCCGGACCGCGACGAGCGCATGTCGACGGCGCTCGTGCTGGTGCTGGACAAGTCCGGCTCGATGCAGGGCCCGAAGATCGAGTTGTGCAAGTCGGCCGCGCTGGCCACCGCCCGCCTGCTGGCCGCCAAGGACCTGATCGGCGTCGTCGCCTTCGACTCGGGGGCGAGTTGGATCGTGCCGCTCACGCGGGCGGGCAACCCCGCCGAACTGGAGGCCCAGGTGGCCGGCCTGGGGGCCGGCGGGGGCACCAACATCTACCCCGGGATGGTCGAGGCGCAGACGGCCCTGCGCGACGCCCAGGCGCGCGTGAAGCACATGATCGTGCTCACCGACGGCCACACCCAGGGCGGGGGGTACGAGGCGCTGGCCGCCGACCTGCGCGCCTCCGGCGTGACCGTCTCGACCGTCGGCGTGGGCGACGGCGCCGACAACGCGCTGCTGGAGGCGATCGCCCAGGCCGGCGGGGGCAAGCACTACGCGGCCCTTGACCCGGCGAGCCTGCCGCGCATCTTCACCCAGGACGCCGCCACCCACCTCGGCCGCCTGGTGCGCGAGGAGCCCTTCCTCCCCCAGCAGGTGGAGTCGCACCCCATGCTCGCCGGCTGGCCGGTGGAGCAGGCACCGGCGCTGCTGGGCTACGTGAAGACCCTGCGCAAGGCGACCACGCAGGTCCCGCTGGTCACCGACCTCGGCGACCCCCTGCTCGCCCACTGGCGCTTCGGGCTCGGCAAGGTGACGGCCTTCACCTCGGACGCCCGGTCGCGCTGGGCCGCGCTGTGGCTCGCGCAGTGGGGCGCCGGCTACGCGCAGTTCTGGGGGCAGGTGCTGCGCGAGATGGCGCGCGCCCCCCAGGGGCGGCACCTCGACCTACGCCTCGAGGCCGACGGCGAGACGGCCCGCGTGCTCGTCGACGCGCTGGAGGACGCCGCGCACTTCCGCCACGGCGCGCAGATCACGGCCGAGGTCTACTTCGTGCCCCGCGGGGCCCTGGGCTCGGCCCTGCGCCTGCGCGAGCGCCTCGGGCTGGACCAGACGGGCCCCGGGCGCTACGAGGGGCGCTTCCGGCCCGCGCAGCCCGGCGTGTACCTCGTGCGCGCGCGGGGCGCGGGCGACCTGGTGAGCGCGGGCCTCGTGCACGAAAGCACCGCCGAGACCCCCGGGGCGCCCGTCGACGAGGCCCTGCTCGCGCGCGTCCGGGCGCTTACGGGCGGCCGGGATCTGGGCGCGGCCGGGGCGCGGCCCAGCGCCCGCCCGCGCCCCGCCCGCGAGGTGCGCGACCTCGTGCCGGCGCTGCTCGCCGCCCTCCTCCTCCTCTTCCTGGTGGACCTCGGGCTGCGCCGCCGCGAGAATGTGCTCGGCCTTTGGGACGGGCTCACCGGATGGCTCACGCGCGCGAAGCACTAGGCCCCGCCGAGCCCGCCCCCGGCGCGGCCGGCCCCGTGCTGCTGTACGACGGCGAGTGCCCGCTGTGCGAACGCACGAGCGCGTGGCTGCTCGCCCAGGCACCCCCCGGCGCGCGCCGGGAGGCCTTCCAGACGCTCGCCCCCGAGGCGGCCGCGCGCGCGCGCGCGGCGGGCATCGAACGCGCGGTGCTCGTGGCCGCCGCGCCGGGGGCCCCCTGGGACGGCGGGCTGGACGCGGCGCTGCGCTTCGTCGCGGGCGGCCGGCCGGGTGCGCTCCTGCGGCTGCTCGCCGCCCGGCCGCTGCGGCCGCTCCTGCGTCCCCTCTACGCGCTGCTGGCCCACCACCGGCGCGTCCTCTCCCCGCCCGCGGCCTTTGCGCCGCGCCTCGAGCCCCCGCCCCACTGGGGGCTCGACCTCGCCTTCCCGATCCTGCTCGCGGCCGGGGTGGCGGGGCTCGCCTCCGCCCTGGGCGCCGTCGTGTTCCCGGCGTTTGGCCTGGGCCCGGCGGGCCAGGGGGCGCGTTGGGCCCTGGCCTTCTGGGGCTTCCTGCTCGTCGGCCAGGCGCTGTGCGCCCCGCTCGCCCCGCCCGGCCGGCGCCGGGTCGCACTCGCCCACGCGACGTTCGCCACCGCGCTGTGCCTCGCGCCGAGCCTGGTGCTGCTGCTCGCCGCCTGGCTGCCGCGCACGGTCGCGGTGGTGCTGGCCTGCTTGAGCCTGGGCCTGGGCGTGCGCACGCTGCTCCTGCGCCACATCCGCGCGCAGGAGCGCCTGGGCCTGGGCGTGCGCCACACCTGGGGCGCGTTGGTCGCCCTGTGGCTCGCGCTCGGCGTCGGGATCGCGCTGGTGGCGTGAGCGGTGCCGGGTGGCTCACAGCCGGCGCGCGGCCCCCACGGCGAGCGCCGAGACCCCCAGCGTCGGAAGCGCCGCGACCACGAGGATCCCGGCCGCATCGAGCCCCGCCCGGCTCAAGACCCCGCCGAGGACGAAGCCCACCAGCATCCCGCCGAACACGAAGAGGTTGGCGAACGCGATCACGGCGCCCCGCTCGTGCGGCGGCGCGTGCCACTGCAGCAGGCTGTCGATGGGGACGATCACGAAGCCCCCGGCCACGCCCAGGAGCGCCAGGAAGACCAGCGTGGCCCCGTAGCCCGGCACCAGCAGGCCGGCCAGGAGCGTGAGCGCCCCGAGCGCCAGCCCGCCCCGCGGGACCCAGCGCACCGGGATCGCCCGGCGCGTCACCCGGCCCACCAGGAGCGCGCCGGCGCCCGCGCCCAGCCCGAGCACGCCGAGGAGCAGGCCCTGCTCGGCCTCGGGCACGCCCAGCACGCTCTGGGCGTAGACGACGAAGTCCTGGCCGAGCAGGCTCGCCACCACCCAGAACGCAAACGCCCCCCCCATCGCAAAGCGCAGCGCCGGCCGTTCGCGCACCGCCCGCCAGGCCACCGCGGCCGACGCCCACACGCCGGCCCGCGGCGGCGGCGCGGCCGCGCGCGGGATCGCCCACGCCGCCCCGAGGCCCAGGACCGCGAGCGCGGCGAGCACGAGCGCCGCCCGGGCCGGGTGCGCCCCGGCCTCGTGGGCGAGCACGGGCCCCGCGGCGGCGCCCCCGATGATCGCCAGGAAGGTGAAGAGCTCCAGCACCCCGTTGGAGCGGGTCAGCCGGTCCAGCGGGACGAGTTCGGGCACCAGGCCGTACTTGGAGGGGCTCAACAGCCCGTTGCGCACGCCGAGCAGGGTGAGCAGGCCGAGCGGCACGCCCAGCGCCGTCGGGGCCCGCCACAGCCAGGCCGCGGCCGCGAGCAGCAGCCCGACCTCGGCCACCTTGGCCAGCACGAGCACCCGGCGCTTGGAGAAGCGGTCGGCCAGCCACCCCGCCGGGACGAAGAACAGGAGGTGCGGGAGCGTGAACAGCGAGAACGTGAGCGCCGTCGCGGCGTACAACTCGCGCTCCTGCTCCGCGGAGTCCAGCGCGGGGTCGGCCTCGACGGCGCGCCGCGCCAGCACCACGATCAGGAGCTTGAAGGCGTTGTCGTTGAAGGAGCCGAGGAACTGGGAGGCCACGAGGCCGCGGATCGGATGGACGGCGCGCACGGGGTCCCTCGGAGGGTGACGAAAGGAGCCGAGAGCCTACCCGCCGCCGCCCGCGCCCTACGCGTCGCGCCAGGGGGCCGCGCCCCAGCGCCCGAACGAGAGCCAGCGTTCGGTCAGGGTGAGGCGGCGCCACGCAAAGGCGCGGCCCAGGCCCCGGCCCGGGGGGCGCAGCACCCCGGCGAGGGAGCCGAAGAAGCCCCGCCGGCGGATGCGCGCGAGCGTGGCGGCGTAGTCCCCGAGCACGTCGTGCCAGACCACGCGGTGCACGACGCGGGCCGCCGTCCGGGCGCCCACCGCACCGCCCTTGAGCAGGTGGCCGGCCCCCCGCAGCGTGCCCAGGGCCAGGTTGCCGGTCGTGGCCAGGAGCGACTGGCGGGCCTCCCGGGCCGTCGCGCGCAGTTGCTCGGCCACCTCGTCCACGCGGGCCAGCCCCTGGGCGGCGCCCTT
>JAPKHB010000011.1 GCA_026647295.1 Planctomycetota bacterium
GAGCCCACCTGGAGGGCCACGCTGGCCGCGCTGGCCGAGAACGGCTATCCGGTCGCGGGGGACGTGCCGGCGGGGAGCACGGCCGCCGGCGTGCGCGTGGGCGACGCCTGGGTGCGGGCCGAGGCCCTGCCGGGCGGGCGCACGCGCGTGAGGCTGCGCCTGGGGACCTTCGAGACCGCCGAGCACCGGCGCCGCGCCGGACTCATCTTCGAGGCCATCGACCGACGCCTCCTCGGCGCTCCCGTCCCGGGGGCGTGATCCCGCCTGCGGCCGGCCCTATCATCGGGGCCGATGAGCGATCCGCTGGAGTTCAAGGCTGCCGCGGTGCAGCGGGCCTATGGAGAGGTGCCGTTGTGCCCGAACTGTCTCTCGCCCGGGCACCCGGCCGAGACCGAGTGCGCCGTCTGCCTGGCCCCGACCGGGACCTACGCCGCCTGGATGCCCTACGAGCGCATCTGGGCCGCCGCCTGGATCGGCTGGAAGGCGACCTGGTGTTCGGGCCTGGGCCGATGGCACGCGTACGCGGCCGCCGGGCTCCTCGTCCTCTACGCCGTGATGGCCACGGTCACCCTCTGGCTGCATGGCCGTTTCGCCCTGGAGGCGGCGGCGACCGGCGGCCTTGACCTGTTCATGTTCGGGAGCCACCTGGCCATCTGGGGGCTCACCAACGGCTCGCTGCTGGTGTTGCTCTGGCGGACCCTGCGCAACGCCCGCCGGACGCCCCTCCCGGAACCCCCCTGACCGGACCGAGCGCGGCTCGTTTCCGTCCGGTCCCCCGGCGAGATCCGGCGCGGCGCCCTCCGATCCCCCTCGGCCCGTACGTCAGTCCCGGGCCTCCCAGAGCGCGTCAAAGCGCCGCGCGACCATCGCCCGGCGCCTGGCCGCCGGAATCCGGGCGATCCACCGCCGCGCTTCCCGCACCCGGAACCCGCGGGGGAAGGCCAACTCCGGGAGGGACGCGAACAAGCGGCTCCGCGCCCCGGAGAGGTACAGCACGTCCAGCAGCGCCTTCTCTGGCGTGGCGATCTTCGCCCCGCTACGCGGCTGCACCCCGAACCCCCCGAAGAAGGGCGGAGCGATGCGGTGCACGCTGAAGGTTCCCAGCGTGGTGCGGATCCGCCGGGTCCGGGACAGCGAGGCGACGTACACGACCCCGGGGATCTGCTCGATCATGCCGTGCAGGTGCAGGGCCGATTGGAAGGACACGTACGCCGGGTGCGGGGCCGTGACGAGTTCCGCCAACGCCAGCGGCTCGACGTCTTCCTGGACCGACCACAGCCCCTTGCACAGGGAGCGCGCAGCGCCCGCCTGCGCGAGGCGTCGGAGCGCGTGCGTCGCCGCCATGGGCGAGACCTTCAGGCACGCGGCCGCGTCGGCTGTCGAGAAGGCCGGCACGCGCAGGCGCCGGAGCAGGGTGAGGGCGCGCGCCGCGTTCACGCCCGCGCCCGGATCGCTTCGAGGTCCGAGACCACCTGGATCTGCAGGGCATCCCACGCCGCTTCGCTGTCCAACGCGGCGGCGTGCCCGGGATCCAGGTAGGCCACGACCTGCCCGCGGTAGTCGGCCCAGGACAGGGACCAGGCCCGCTCGATGGCGGCGGGGATGATCGGGGACAGGTCGGCGTACGCGCCCACTTCGCGCCCCGCGCGAGAGAACAGGAGGCCGAGGTCGAAGAGGTCGCGGGCCTGGGCCTCGCGTCGCCCGGCGAGGGCCGCCACCTCCTGGCGGAGCGCGGCCGGCAGCAGGTAGTGGCACGCGAGGACCGGCATGAGGCGGTGCCGGCGCAGGACCTGCGGATCCACGGCCTCATACCCGACCTCGCCGGACTCGTCCCGGCGCGAGAACGCGATCTTGGTCGGCACCACCACGTCCCGCCCCCGTTCGCGCAGGCCCAGCGTCCAGCGTTGCACCGTCGGCGTCTGTTTCGGGGCACTGCAGCGGGCAATCTCGATCCCCTGCACCTCCAGGCCCTCGCGCAGCGGGGTGGAACCCAGCAGGGCGTCCACCCGCTCCTTCAGGGTCGCCGGCGGCACGCGGCGCACGTCCAGGTCCAGGTCCTCGGAGTACCGGACGCTGCCGAAGAAGAAGCGCAAGTTGCAACCTCCCTTGACCACGAACGCCGACCGGTCCCGGCCCCCGGCCAGCAGGCGCAGGAAGTGGAGGTGGAAGGACTCGATCAGGTCGCGGGTCGGGGTCACCCGATGAATAATACACAAACCTTCCGGATCTGGAAGATCCTAGGATTCCAATTCGCCCCCCCTGACCGTGCCGAGCGCGGCCCGTTTCCGTCCGGTCCGCCCAGCGGCTACGGCCGGGCCGGGGCCGCGCGTGGTCCGGCGTGCGGGCCGAAGCGCACCCGGTCGTCGTCCCACAGGGCCACCTCGATCTCGTAGCCCGTCGGATCGGTCACGTACCACGCCGTCGAGTGCGGCCAGCGCACGGCTCCGCCGTAGTTGACCGCCACCCCCTCGCGCTCCACGGTGGCCTCCCACGCCGCGCGGTCGTCGATGCGCAGCCCGAAGTGGGCCACCCCGTGGTGCCCGTGCTCCTCCGGGTCGGGGACGCCCCGATCCGGGTGCTCGTAACAGCACAGGAGGGCTTCTCCGGCCCGCAGGATGGCCCAGGGCGCCTCGTGCCGGGGCGTCTCCTGTTCCACCACCTCGAAGCCGAAGACCCGGCCGTACCAGGCCACGGTCTCCGCGAGGCTGCGGACCGAGAGGTTCAGGTGATCCAGGTGCTTGACGGCCATGGCGGACTCCGATCCCGCCCCCCGCCCCGACCCCAGGATCCCCGCGGGGCCCCGCCGCACCAGCGCCCGCCGCGCGCCCGGATCAGGGCCGGCCCCAGGCGACCCAGGCGGCCCAGTAGTAGGGGTGGGCCCAGCGCGGCTGGGCGCGCACGTGCGCCTGCGCGGCCGCCAGCGCCTCGGACACGGTCAGGCCGGGCGCGGCTCCGTCCCGCGGATTCCACCGCGCGTAGAAGTGCGTCATCAACGCGCGTGTCGCCTGGTCGTCGACCTTCCACAGCGAACACACCACGCGCGGCGCCCCGGCGATCTGGAACGCCGACGTGAGGCCCACCAGCCCGGCGCCGGCGTACACCCGCCCGCGCCCGGATTCGCACGCCGAGAGCACGACCAGGTCCGCGGGGATGTGCATCCCGTACAACTCCGCCGCCTGCAGGTCGCCGTCGTTTCCCTCGTCGGCCGAGAGGGCGAGCGCGGACTGCATCGGCCGCTCCTCGTCCACCACGCCGTGGCAGGCCAGGTGTACGGCCCGCCACCGCGCGCCGCCCAGGGCGGAGCGCAGGCCGGCCTCGCTCGCCTCGGCGCCCAGCAGCACGACGTCGCCCACGGCGCCGGCCTCGGCCCGGGTGCCGGGCAGGGAGGCCAGCGGCCGCCGCCCCCCCGTGGCCGTGTCCGGGTCGCCCAGGGCGAGCACGCGATCCCCGCGGGGCGCGTCCTCGCGCGCCAGCAGGGTCCACAGGGTCGCCGAACCGATCAGGGTGGCCCGGCGCGGGGCGAACAGCGCCGGCGCCGGCACGCGCGCGAGCGCGCCATCGGTCACGACCACGAGGTCCTGCACCTCGTCGGTGAGGCCCAGCGGCCCGAGGATCGAGCGGCGCACGCCTTCCAGGAGTTCCGGGGCGTCGGCGCGGGCGGGATCGGCAAGCGCCTCGCACGCGGCCTGGAGGGGCGCGGCCGCGGCGCCTTCGCCCAGGGCGACCAGGCGCGCGGCGTCGCGCGTGACGACCAGGGCCACGCCCCCGTCCGCCTCCATCGCGAACACGAGCAGCGCGCCGTGCGGCGCAAGGGCCGCCTGCACCGCAGCGAGCGAGACCGGTTCGGTGTAGCCCAAGCCCCGTGCGCCCGTCTGCGCGAGCCGGCGCCGGCCGACGGCTTCGTGGTGCGCCCCGAGCGCGGCGTCCAGCCGCTCGCGGGCCGCGCGCAGCGCGCGCCGCTCGCCGCGCGACTGCGCCTCGGCCAGCGCCGCGCGTGCGAGCAGCACGGCGCGCCGCGCGGCCTCCTCGGCGTCGTCGGCCGGGGCGGCGGACCCGGCGCGCGCCAGGGCCGCGCGCCCGCCGAGCCAGTCCATGAGCTGGGCCGAACGGCTGTGCTCGAGGATCTCGAAGGCGGTCGCGGCGTCGCCCGTCTCCTGCGCGCAGCGCAAGGCCGTGTAGCGCAGCACGCCCCAGAGCCCGGTGCCCGCGACGGCCAGGGCCGCCGGAAGGCCCGTGAGCGCTTCGCCCAGCGCCCGCGCGCCCAGGTGCAGGTGGGCCAGCGCCTCGGCGGGCCGGCCGAGGCGCTCGAGCGCCCGGCCCAGGTCCACCTCTGCCACCGCCACGGCCCAGGGATCGACCAACTCCGCGGCGAGGGCGCGGCCGGCCTGGGCCTGCGCGAGGGCGTCATCCAGCCGTCCCTCCTCCAGGGCGATCTCCGCGAGCGTCGAGCGGATCTGGACCAGGTCCACGCGCGCAAGGAGGCCCTCGGCCCGGGCCAGCGCCTGCTCCAGCAGCGCCTTGGCGCGGGCGGTCTCCCCGGCGGCGTGGGCCAGGCTGCCGAGGTTCGCCAGCGCGATCAGTTCCCAGAGGCCGAAGCCCCCCGCGCGCGCCCGCGCGCGCCCGCGCGAGCCCGTCCTCCAGGGCCCGTTGGGCGTGCTCGACGTGCCCCAGCATCATCGCGGTCGCGCCATAGTTGATGACCGTGGCGGCCTTCGACTCCGCGTCCGTGCCGGTCTCGGGCGCGTCCAGGATGTGCTTGGTCGTGTCGTGGGCGCGGTCCAGGTCGCCCATGCGCAGGTACACCACGGCGAGGTTCGTGAGCGTCTCCGTGGCGAGCCCGGCCAGGCCGAGCTCCGCGTACAGGTCCCGGGCCTTGAGCGTCCACTCCAGCGCCTGCGGCAGGTCGCCGCGGATCAGGTGCGTGTAGCCCAGGTTGCCGATGGCCTGGGCGTGCAGGCGGGAGGGCGGCCCGGCGGGGAGGCTTTCGAACACGCGCCGGTGCGCGGCCAGGGCCCCGTCGCCGTCCCCGACGCGGCCCAGGGCGTTGCCGATCAGCGTGAGCGCGCGGGCGGCGCGCGGGGCGTCTTGCAGGCGCTCGGCCAGCGCGAGCGCCTCGCGGGCCGCCTCCTCGCTGGCGGCAAACTCGCCGGCGTGGAGGGCCCCCGAACTGACCTCCGCGAGCGCGTCGGCCAGTTCGGCCCCGAGGCCGGCCGCGCGGGCCAGCGCCAGCGCCTCCTGCGCCGCGTCCCGCGCCGCGTCGGCGGCACCGGCGTCGCGCAGCGCGGCGGCGTGGTGGCACAGGGCGTGCACCTCCACGGCCGGGGACTTCGTGCGCCGGCCGATCTCACGCACCCGGCGGGCGGCATCGATCCGCGCCGTGCTGCCCCCGGGCCCCTCGTACGCCCGCGCGATCGAGTCCAGGGTGCTGCGCGCGGCGCCGGCGTCGCCCACGCGTTCCTGCGTGTCCAGGGCGTCGGCAAGGAGCGTGCGGGCCCGCTCCCGGTTCCCCGCCTCCAATTCCACGTGCGCGAGGATCGCGTCGGCGCGCGCCGCGTAGACGGCGTTGCCCACCTCCCGCTGCAGCGCCCGCCCTTCCTCCAGGTCGGCCCGCGCCTCCTCGACGCGCCCGAGCGTCCGCCGCGTTGCCCCCCGGTTCACCAGGCCGTTGGCGAGGTAGGCCTTGTGCCCGATGCGCCGGGCGATCTCGATCCCCTCGTTCGTGAGGGCGAGGGCCTCCTCGACCTGCCCGTGCCGCTCGACGAGGAGCCCGAGGTCGATCAGCGTGGCCGCGAGGACGGCCTCGTCCCCACCCCGGCGCGCCGCGGCGAGGGATTCGCGACGGAGCGCCAGCGCGCGTTCGGACTCGCCGAGGCGCTCGGAGAGCCGGGCCGCCGCCTCCAGCGCGCGCAGCGTGACGTGGTGCCATCCGACGGCCGCGGCGTCCGCCGCGCGCCGCAGGTGCTCCTCGCGCGCCTCCGCGGTCCGCCCCAGGCGCTCGAGCGCCAGCGCGCGTCCGCTGCGGATGTGGACGCCGGCCAGCCCGCGCCCGCTCGCGCCCTCCAGGGCCGCGAGCCCGGCCGCGAGGTCGCGCCGGGCAAAGGCGGCATTGGCCCGCGTGATCGCCTCCCGTGCGGCGTGGTCGGGTTCGCGCGTCCGCTCGGACTCCAGGTACGCCACGAGGTCCGCCGCGGCGGGCGCCTTCCAGGCGCCGGCAAGGGCCAGCGCGGCCTCGGCGTGGCCCGCGGCCATCAGGTCGTCGGCGACGACCCACGCGCGTTGCCCCATCGCGGCGGCGAGGGCGCCCAGGGCGTCGCCGTCGCCCGCCTCGAAGGCCGTCCGCACCTGCTCCGCCAACTCCGGGACGGAGGGGGGCCGTGCGGGGGGCTCCTCGGCGCAGGCCGGCCGGGGCGCGCCGACCGACGCCCCCAGGCACAGGCACAGCGCCAGCCCTCGGCAAGCGCGCGCAAGTCGGGACGGGGAGGCGCAGGCGGATGACACGGGACGGCACCTCGCATCCGGACGCGGTGGGCGGGCCCACCCGGGACGCGGGCGGCCCGGCGCCGGGCGGCGCCGCAGTCTAGCCAGGGCCGTCCCTACCATGCATCGGTCCGCACCCTGGGCGAGCCGGCCGATGGTGCGCTCAGGCCTACAGCGGCGCCGCGGGCCGTCCTTGCGGAATCCGGATATCCCGACGCCGCGTCCATGGGTAGCGTCCGCCGAGCCGGGCGGGGATCGCCCGCCGACGTCCCAGGAGGTGAAGCCCATGTTCCGGACACTCCGTGGCCTCTTCGCACTTGCGGCCATGCTGTCCCTCGCCTGCGCTGGGGAACGGGCGGCGCGCGCCGATGAGTCGCCGCCGCCGCACATCGTGTACATCATTTCGGATGACCAGGGGTGGAAGGACGTGGGCTACCACGGCTCGGACATACAGACGCCGCACCTGGACCGGCTGGCCCGAAGTGGAGCCCGGCTGGCGCAGTTCTACTCGCAGCCGGTGTGCACGCAGGCCCGGGCGGCCCTGCTCACCGGGCGCTATCCATTCCGCTACGGACTGCAGACCGCGGTGATTCCCTCGGCGGGCCGGTATGGGCTCGACCCCGGCGAACGGACCCTGCCCCAGGCCCTCAAGGCCGCGGGGTACCGTACCGTGATGTCGGGCAAGTGGCACCTGGGGCACGCCGACCGCGCGTTCTGGCCCCAACAGCGGGGCTTTGACTACCACTACGGGGCCCTCCTAGGGGAGATCGACTACTTCACGCACTCGGCCCACGGCCACGTGGACTGGGTGCGGGACCAGGAGCCGGTGGTTGAGGAGGGCTACGTCACCGCGTTGATCGGCGAGGAGGCCGTGCGGCAGATCGAGAGCCACGATGCACAGGTCCCCCTCTTCCTCTACGTGGCCTTCACCGCGCCCCACGCCCCCTACCAGGCGCCCGCGGCGTACCTGGATCGATACGCTGCCGTGCTCGATCCCAACCGCCGCGCCTATGCCGCGATGCTGACGTGCATGGACGACCAGGTGGGGCGGATCGTGGACGCCCTGGAGCGCCGGGGCATGCGGGAGCGCACCCTGATCGTGTTCCAGAGCGACAACGGCGGGCCTCGCTCGGCGGCGGTGACGGGGGAAGTCGACACCTCCGGCGGCCAGATCCCCTGCGACAACGGGCCCTATCGGGACGGCAAGGGCAGCGTGTACGAGGGCGGCACGCGCGTGATTGCGCTGGCCAATTGGCCGGGGCGGGTGCCCGCGGGCGCGGTGGTGGACGCTCCCATCCACGTCGTTGACATGTACCCCACGCTGCTGGGTCTGGCCGGGGCGCCATTGGCGCAGGAGAAACCGGTCGACGGGCTCGACGTGTGGCGGACCATCGCCCAGGGCGCCCCCTCGCCGCGCACCGAGGTGGTCTACGGCATCGGGCCCTTCCTGGCGGGCCTCCGCCAGGGGGACTGGAAGCTCGTCTGGCGCACCCCGCTCCCGGGGAGAATCGAACTCTTCAACCTCGCCGCGGATCCCGGCGAAGCCCATGACCTCGCCAACGCCGAACCCGCCCGGGTTGCCGACATGCAGAAGCGCGTCCGGGAACTGGCCGCACAGGCCGTTAGGCCCCTTCTGCTGACCGAGGCGCTGGGGTGGGTCCGCCGGGTGGCGTTTGGCTCTGTGGCGACCCCGGAGGACGCAGAGGAACTTGCGCGCGAGCCGTGACCAGCGCGCCGTCACCTGGGTGCTGGCCGGCGTGCTGACCCTGCCGGCCTGTGGCGGTGCGCCCGCCGCCCAGGGTCGGGTCGAGCCGCCGCCGCCGGGGATGGTCTGGGTGGCGGGCGGCGAGTTCACGATGGGGACCGATGATCCGAGTGCCTTTGCGTCCGAGCGACCGGCCCACCGCGTGTGGGTCGACGGTTTCTGGATCGATCGGCACGAGGTGACCAATCGAGAGTTCGCCGCCTTCGTGAACGCAACGGGCTATCGGACGACGGCGGAGCGGCCGATCGAGTGGGCGGAACTGGCTCGCCAACTTCCTCCAGGTACGCCGCCCCCGCCCGCGGAGCAGTTGCAGCCGGGGTCCGCGGTTTTCGTGGCCCCACGTGGCCCGGTTGCGCTCTCTGACCCGTCGGCGTGGTGGCGGTGGGTCCCGGGCGCGAGTTGGCGGCAGCCCGAGGGGCCCGGCAGCACCTTCCAGGGCCGCGAGGACCACCCCGTCGTGCACGTTTCCTGGCACGACGCCTCCGCCTTCGCGGCCTGGGCCGGCAAACGCCTTCCGACCGAGGCGGAATGGGAGTACGCCGCGCGGGGTGGATTGGAAGGACGGCGCTATCCCTGGGGCGACGACCCGGCCCGCGACGACGCGCCACGGTGCAACATCTGGCAAGGCGGGTTCCCGTGGCCGGGACGGCACCGCGACGGCTACGAGCGCACCGCGCCCGTCGAGTCCTTCGCACCCAACGGCTACGGTCTCTCGGACGTCGCGGGCAACGTCTGGGAGTGGTGCGAAGACCGCTACCGGGCCGATGCGTTCGCGCACTGCGCGGCCGAGGCCCCGGGCGTGCGCCCGTCCAACCCCCACGGTCCCGCCATCGCCTGGGATCCGGACGCGCCGCTGGGCGACGCGCGGGTCATCCGCGGGGGGTCGTTTCTGTGCCATGCGTCCTACTGCGAGGCCTACCGCTCCAGCGCCCGCCGTGGTCTGGCGCCCGACACGGGGATGAGCCACGTCGGGTTCCGCTGCGTCAAGGAACACCGGTCCGACTCCACGACCCCACCCCAGGGCCATGAGTGCCGCTGACGGGCCGGGGGCCCACCCCGGCGGTGTCCGCGCTCCGGCCGAATCCCGCAACCCTGACGACGGGGGGAGTGCCGGAGGCGCCTCCCCGCCCCCTAGGCTGCGCCCACACGCCCCCAGGAGATCCATCGTGTCCCGTGGTCCCCGCCTACCTGGCGCCTTCATCCTCCTGCTTGGAGTCGGATTGATCGGCGGTTGCGCCCACGCCCTTGGGCGTGCGGAGCCGCGGCCCGCCGACCCCGAGCAGGGCGTGAGCGCAGATCTCCCATGCGACTCCATCCCGACGCCCGTCCGCGCCCTGGACGCGGGCCCCCCGCCGGCGGCGCCCGCCCGGACCCACCCACGCCTCCAACTGACGCTGGGCGCGTGGGTCTGGGGGATGAGCGGCAGGCTCGGACGCAGCGGTGATCCCGTCGATGTCGAGTCCACCTGGCGGGACACCCTGGAAGCCCTCGATGCGCTCGAGTTCGCCCTGAATTCCCGCCTGCGGATCGAGTGGGGGCGATGGTCTGCGTCGTTGGAACTCGACGGAGCCGAGGTGGCGGATACGGTCCGCTTCGACAGGCTCGGCGCGGCGATCGACGCCCGGGCCTCGCTATGGATCCTTCAGGGCCAGGCGGGGTACCGCGTCGCCGGACGTAGGTTGGGGTGCGGCACCTGCGCGCCCGTCGGGTGCCTCGAGGTCTACGGCGGCGCGCGGGCCTACTGGACCGGGGTCGAGGCGCGCTCGGCTGGCGCCCTGGCCCCTCTCTCCGGTCGCGAGTCCTCGGACCGTTGGGTGGAGCCCCTGTTGGGATTGCGCGGTGACGTGCGCTGGCCCTCCGGGTGGTGGCTCCGCGGCGAAGCCGACGTGGGCGGCCTTGACGGGGACCGGTCAAGGCATGCGTTGGGGGCGGTGGGCTACCGCTTCAGCGAGCGGGTCTCGGTCGGGGCCGGCTGGAAGGTGCTCGATGTGGACCATCGGGCCGACGGGCATGTGTTCGACGTCCGGCTCGAAGGCCCCTTCCTGGCCCTGACCGTTACGCTCTGATCAGAGTTCGACGGCAAGCGCCAGTCGCGGGCCGGTGAGCAGGATGTCCAGGTCGAACCGGTCGTTGCCCCTTCCGGCGTGGAAGTCGATGCCGTGCCATGCCCACCCCAGCGAGATCGACCACCGCCGGGCCAGGGGCACCCGGAGTTCGGCGAGCGCGTACCAGGAGAGGTTGGAGCCCGTGGCCACGCCCCCGAGATCCCCGGCGAATCGCAGCGTGGTCCGGCCGGGCGTTCGCAGGCTGGCGTCCAGTCCGAGCGTCGGGTCGATCCAGGTGCGGCTGCGGTCGACGTCCAGGGCCTCCCCGCGGGCCTCGAAGCCGACTGCGTAGAGCCGTACCCCGGCCGTCGGCCCCCACGAGAGGCACCAGCCGGAGGGCCCCCCCTCGTGACGGCCGGCTTCGTATCGCACCCAGGCCCGGGCGATCGTGGCCGATAGCGACCCGTCGATGTGGGCGTCCGACACCTTCCAGTCCAGCGAGCCGCCGAGCGAAGCGTGCTCGGCTTCCGCGCCTACGCTCCAACGGCCCTTGCCAACTTCCAGCCCGCCGACGAAGACGAACTCCAACTCTGTGGCCGTGCGCGCCAGGTCGGCCTCCCCGACCCAGTCGACCGGGGTGCTTCGCGACCGTGCGCCGGCGTCCACGCGCACGCTTCCGGAGGCCAGCGAGCCGCGCACGATCGGGACCCAGACCGGCGCGTTCACGGTCCACCGCCAAGCCCCGCAACCTCCGCCGGACGGTCGGCGCACGAGGCACGAGGGCGCCGGCATGGCATCCCGCCACCCGGGTGCCAGGGGCGGGCGGGGGCGCGGCGGCGCCGCGGGCGCGGAGGGCGAGCCGGGTCCGGCGCGGGGCGCCGAATCCGGCGCGCTCTGCGCACTCGGGGCTGTGAGCGCGAGCCCGCCAGCGAGCAGAAGGACCTGGATCGACCGACGCGTCATGGGGGACAAACTCCGATTCGGCCCTGTCCCCATCCTCATCCGGCGGGGCTGGGACCGGCAGCCCGCGCGCCCGGAGCTTGCGGAATCCGGACATGCACCGCGTGGCTGGCGCCGGGCGATTACGCGCGCTCGGGGCCGCGCGGGGGGGCGGCGACGTAGCCCCGTTTCCCGAGCAACTCATGCACCTCTACGACGCCGGCCCGCCCCGCCACCGTCGTTCGGTCGAGGTTCCGCCACGCGTAGCCCGGCCCGGCGGCTTCGACCGTCTCCCGGCTCGCCAGGATCCAGGTTCCGTACCTTTTGTTGAGGGCCTCGATCCGGGCGGCGAGGTTCACCGCGTCGCCGATCACCGAGTACGCGAACCGTTCCGGGGTGCCGATGTTCCCAACCACGACGTCGCCCGTGTGGAGCCCGATGCGCGTGAGGAAGGGGGGCCGGCCTGCCGCGCCCCCGCGCAGGCGGGCCGCAGCCAGGGCTTCCTGCAACGCCAACGCGGCGGCGCAGGCGTTCTCGGCGTGCCGTGAGTCGGGGTGGGGGGCCCCCCAGAACGCGAGCATGCCGTCCCCCATGAACTTGTCCACGGTGCCACCGTGTGACGCGACGCCGGCGGTCAAGAGTTCGAGGTACGCGCCGAGGACGCCCACGAGATCCGCCGGGGCAAGGCCCTCCGAAAGGGCGGTGAAGTCTTTCACGTCGGAGAACATCAGGGTCAGGCGGCGGGTGCTCCCGCCCAGCCGGGCCTCTTCGCCGAGGGCGAGTAGGTCGCGGACCAGCGGCGTAGGCACGTACCGACCGAAAGATCGCAGGCTCCGCTTCATCCGGCTCGCGGCGTCCCCGAGCGTGGCGACCTCGCGGATCCGGGACGGTGGCGCCTCCCCCGCAGCGAGTTCGAAGGTGCCGACGCGTTCGAGGTCCGCGGCGATGGACTGCAACGGGCGGGCGACCCGACCCGCAAGGCGCACCGCGCCCGCCAGCGCGAGGCCCAGGACCCCCAGCACCGCCGCCCCGGCCAGCAGCGCGTAGCGCCCCAAGAACCCAACCAGTTCCTCCTCGGGAACCACGATGGCGTGCAGGATCGGGGGGTGTCCGAGCGGGGTTTCGTGCGCGAACGCGACCACCCAGTCCACCCCGTTCACGGCCGGGTGCAGCACCCGGGGGGCCGAGGGCTCACGGCCGGGCAGAGGGGGCCTGCGGCCTGCGAGGGCGGCCGTGACCGCGGGTCCCAGCCGGGCCTGGTCCTCCGGAGACGCCGCGGCCTGGACGGTTCCAGAGTCCGGGTCGAGCAGCAGCACGCCCCCGCTCTGCCCGATGCGGATCGCCGCCAGCGCATCGGCTACGAACGCCAGGCTGAAGCCGGCTCCGAACACCCCCCGCAGGCGTCCCTCTTCTCGCAGGCCCTGGGCGCACATGCGTCCCCACGACCCGTCCACGGGCCGGCGGAACCGCCCCGTCCACACGGGACCCGGGGCGCTGGCGCCCAGGGCAAACCACGGAACCTGTTCGAAGGCGTCGAACGAATGTCCGGCGGCGGGTTCGGCGCGACGCGTTCCGTCAGGTCGGAGGCTCGCGGCTACCACTTCAGGCGGCGCGCCGGGTTCTTCGCCGGGTCGAGTCCAAAGGAGCAGCACGCTGCCGTCGTTGCGCCGTGTGGCTCCGGCGCCGGAGCGCCGGTCGTGGGCCATCCAGGCGAGCGTGTCATAGCGGTAGTCGCTGCGCACCCGGGTTGCCAGGTGCTCGGCCAGGCGCTCTGGATCACCGATGGGGAGTTGGCCGCGCTCGCCCGCGTCCACACAGCCGGTCACGCCGTCCTGCGCGGCACGCAGCGTCGCCGCCACGCGTTCGCCCAGGGCGCTGGACGCTTGGCGAGCGAGTGCCGACGCCGTCGCCTCCAGCGATCGCGAACGCGCCGCCAGCGCCACGGCCGACACGCCGCCCACAGAGAGCAGGACGAGCCCCGCCATCAGCGCGACCAGCGCGAGACGTAGCGGGATGCGCGGGGTCCGGGCGCCTGTCACGAGGGACCTCCGAGAAGGGGGGCAGGATACCCCGACACGGTCGTCGGCCGCGTTGACCGGCCTATCCGCGGGCGGTACGCTGGCCGTTCCGTGCGCCCGGAAGGCGGGCCGTGCGATGGGTCCTGGGGCCCCGCGTGCCGAACGTCCGTTCTGAAGCGCGCGCCAAGAAGCCGCCCAGGTCGCCCTGGATCCTGGCCCGGGGCTTCCGGGGCGTCGAGGAACTCCGGCGGCAACTCGTGGGTGGCGCGCCCTTGCCCTCTTCGACGACCTCGGGCCGGCTGGACGGATGGCTCTGTGTCGTGGACCTCGGAGCGTTCACCTTCACCGTTGGCGCGCTGCAGGGGGCGGCCCATTGCAAGGGGGTGTGTCCGCCGGCCCTGGTCTCCGTGACGCTCGTGCTCGACGCACCCGGGGGCGGGACGATCAACGGCGCGCCCCTCGTCGCTGGAAGCGTGCTCCTCTACCCTCCGGCCGGACTCTACGAGGGATGGACCCCTGCCGGTTACCGGTGGGTTTCCGCCTTTCTGCCCCGCGCGGAGATCGAGCCGTTGGTGCGCACGGCAGGCGGGCGTCTGCCCACGCTCCCAGGGACTCGCGCGCTGCGGGCGACACTTCCGTGGAGCGATCGTGAGCCGCTGGAAACCCTCCTCGGCCGGCTGGAACCAGCCCGAGCGCGCGCGACGCCGGAGCCGCTCGATGGGGCCCTGGCCCGGAGTCTGACATTGTGCTGGCGGGGGCTCGTAGCGCGCGCTTGGCGGCATGGGGTTCCCGTGCGGGCCCGGCGCCCCCAGACGAGAGGTGACAGGGCCTTGCGTGCCGCTGACCGGTACCTGCGAAAGCACCTGGCCGAGCCGGTGTACCTTGGTGAACTGTGCCGGTCGGTGAGGGTTTCCGAGCGAACCCTCGAACACATGTTCCGTCGGCGGATCGGAATCGCGCCGATCGCATACCTGAACTGGCTGCGGCTGAACGAGGCGCGGCGACTCCTCCAGGGTCGCACCCGGGATGCGGTGCGCACGGTGACGGAGGTCGCCAGCGCCGTGGGCTTCTCCCATCTGGGGCGGTTCGCCGCCGCCTATCGCAACACCTTCGGTGAGGCTCCCCGGGAGACGCTGCGGGGGATGGAGTGAGGCGCGGGCAACCCGGCCCGGAGTCCGGCTGCGAACGCCGCGGGGCCGCCCGAGACCGGGGCCACGCACCTCCATGAGGGTGGCCGGGAAAGGCGTGTAGCTCCGGGAATCCCCGCACCGGGCGGCATCCGTCGGCGCCTGCTCCGGGCCCGGCGGAACTCGGCCCGCGCACCGGCGCCGTACGCCCTGAGGGGAGTCATGGGCGCCAGGGCCAGGCCGCCGCGCGCCGCGTCCACGAAGTGCGGTCCGGCGGCGTGGCGCCCGCCGCCTGGCTGCGGGCGGGGCCGAAGGGGCCCACGGCCGCGCATGCGTGGCGATGCGCTCCGGTAGACTGCCCGGCGCCCCGCGGCGGCCCGTGGGGGCCGGGAGCGCGGACGGTGGTGACCACGCGAGGCGGGCAGGGGCAGGCGTGGGTGCGGGCGGGGCTCGTCCTTGCGACCGTGGGCACCCTGCTCGGCGCGTTCGCGGGCACCTTGCGCCCGGCGGGGGCCGAGGGCGCAACGCCCGAGGCGCGCAGGGCCGCGCGGCGCGCGGCGGCGGTGGAGGCGGCGCGCGAGATCCGCGCCACGCACTTGTTCGAGGGTGGCCGGGGGATGCACGCCCTGCCGGGCATCCCCACCCTGCTGCGGATCGGGCGCGGGTTTGCCCCCGGGGCCATCGACGCCGCGCTGACCGACGACCTGGGGCTGGTGCTCGACGAGCACGGCGTGGCCGGGCTGCACGCGGTGCGCGCGGGCACGTTCGAGGTTCCGGTGTTCGGGTGTGCGGCCTGCCACACCGGCCGCGCGGCCGGCCGGACCATCGTGGGCCTGGGCAACAAGCGCATCGACGTCGGGGCGATCGGGCGCGTGCAACTGGGGCTTTCCGCCAGCCACTGTTTCGCCTGGCCCGTGCTCGGCCGGACGGACCGGCGTCTGGTCGCGCAGGCCCTGGACACCGCGCGCCTGCTGGTCGACGCGCGCTGGCGCACGCCCACGCAGGGGTTGGTGCCCGATGCGATGATCCGCTCGTGGTTCTATCAGGTCCAGGGGGTGGAGCCGCCCGCGACGGGCGTGGGGGCGGTGAAGGTCCCGCATCTGTGGGGCTACGCGGCCAAGCGGAAGGTCGGTCTGTTCTGCGACGGCTTCGCGGACGGGGGCAACGGGGGGTGGGGCGCGATGGTGGAGGCGACGGCCGGGCAGACTCCCCAGGCGATCCGCGCCTACCAGTCGCGCGTGGAGCGGGTGGAGGCGTTGTTCGAGCGGCTGCTCCCCCCGCGGTACCCGTTCCCCATCGACGGCCCGGCCGCGGCGCGCGGGGCCCACGTCTTCTCCGCGACGTGCGCGGGCTGCCACGGCGACTACGCGCTCGACGCGGACGGCTTTCCCGACTTCCAGCCTCCGCTGTACGTCCCCCACGCGCAGGTGCGGACCGACGGCGAACGCCTCGGACTGGTCACGCCCGCGTTCCGGGAGCTGGTCCGCCGCAGTCCGCTCGGTGACCTGGCGCGGCTCACGGCGCTCCAGGGGGGCTACTTCGCCCCGCGGCTCGACGGAGTCTGGGCGCGCTTCCCCTACCTGCACAACGCCGCGGTGCCGAGCCTGGCGGCCCTGCTCACGCCCCCCGGGCAGCGTCCGCGCGTGTGGGCGCTGGACCGCGCGGGAGAGGCCGGGCGCTTTGATGCCCGGGCCGTCGGGCTCACGCTGCCGCCCGCGGGCAGCGCGGCCGAGGCCCGGCTGCTGCACCTGGCCGGGCGGGGCGCGCGGCACGTCTACGACGTCCGCCGGCCCGGGCACGGAAACCAGGGCCACGACTTTGGCACCGACCTGCCCCCGGCCGCCAAGCGCGACCTCATCGAGTACCTCAAGACGTTGTAGCCCAGCGCAGACCCCAGGCGCGGGCGTGCCCGCGGCGCGGCGACTCACCCTCCTTGCGGATCAGGACTCACCAGAGCCTTGACGACGTTCCTTGCCACATTCCACCTCGGCTGCCCCGCTTTACGCCGCGGGGTACCGCGATGCCCAGGGCGGTCACGATCATGCGGTTTGGCGTGGCGCGGACACGGCTAGTCGATCCGCGCGCGGGCCAGGGCGCGAACGTCGGCCGTTTCACTGGGGTCTGCGGCCATCTCCTGGAGCCTTCGGCTCACTCCCTCAACGGAAGCGTCTACGGCCCGAACGGCCGCCAGGCGCGACCGTTCCTGCGCGTCCCACAGCGCATCGACCACGCACGGACGGCGCTCGGTCCCCGGAAGGTCGAGCAGGGCGATGAGCGCGTCCGCCCGGATCAACGCGCAACGCGCCACGTCGCAGATCCGCTCGATCATCTCTCGGGCACCCGGGCCGCGGGTCGCCCCGAGGGCTTGCACCGCATTGGACACCAGCGGGATGTCCATGTGCTCCTCCTGGAGGGCCTCCTCCAAGAGGCGCAGGACGGCGCTGGCATCCTCGGCGACGAAACCATCTCTCAGTGCGCTCAATGCCAGCAGCACATGCCATCGAGATCCTTGGAGGAGGGGGCGGATCCGGGGGCGCGTCTGGTGCAACGGCAGCGCCCGCACGTACTCCCCAATGCTCCGGCGTTCTGGGATCCCCTGTGCGCTGACGAATGCATTGATGGCCTCTTCGATCGGAAGGGATGGGTCCTTGCCGGACAAGACGGAGTAGGCGAGCGTGCGTGCTTCGCTGTGACCGGACCTCGCCTGCTCGACGAGCCACCCCACATCCCGTCCCTGCGTTACGAACTCCAGGAACGCCCTGCGCTTCCTGAATCCGGCCTGCCAGGCGGGACCGAACACGATCGCAGGATCCGCAATGGCCTTCGCCCAGTCAAGGCTGGGAAACCGCGCCAGGTCTGGGCGGATCCGCAGAGGCCTCGCACCAGAGCATGCGCCTGTCCACGTCCGCCAGGGCTCCTCATGGACCGCAACCCGCCACGACCACTCTCCATCCTCGGGAGCCGACCTCAAGCGTCGGTGGACGGCCTCCTGCAGTCGTCCGGCGACATCCTGCGGGTACACGCCCGCGAGGGCCGTAGCCGCGCGTGCCCACTCCGCCCCGTGTTCGAGCTCTTGCTCGAGGCGAAGTCCCGCCGCGTGCACTCCTCTTTGGGCCAAGGACATCAGGACGTCACACTGCAGCTCAACTTGATCTGCATCGAGCCGGCCGGCCGGGCCCAGGACCGCCTCGAGCATCACGTTCGCGGGAACGTTCGCGGCGCACAGCAGCGCGGCCAGATACCAGTTGCGATCCTCGAGGGAGGGGAAGTCCCGTCCCTCCTCGTGTACGGAGGCCCGCACGACCTCCAGTAGCTCCCCCACGGGACACTCGCCTGCCTCGCGCAGCGCCCGGCCACGCCCCGCGGCGGCATCACGACGGAACCCTGCTCCGTGCCTCGACATTCAGCACCCCTCGTCCAAACGCGTCCTGGTCGGCATGCCCGGCCCCGAGCCTATCCGACGGACATTTGCGCAGCCACCCCCTGCCATCGATCTGCCCGGCGCCTGGGCGGTGATCTGCCGAATCCGCACGGGAGCGCGGAGCAAGGGGCAGGTGGCGGGGCGCGGAAAGTGCCAGCATCCCAGTGGGCTGCCGCTCCCTTGCGCCGGGGAGGAAAGCCGTGGAGGACGACGCGTGGTCTGCCGACGCGAGGCCGAGGAAGGGGCCCGAGCGCGCCCTCCCGCTGCGCCGTACGTCCGCAGTCCCGACCCCCGAACGCTTGCCGCGGGGCACGGCGCCTGGCGCATGGAACGAGGGCCGGCAAGGGCCCATGGCCGGTGCTTGCGCCGTCGGGTAGAACAGCGGCGTGCGAGTCGGTGCCCCCTTCCTCGTCCTCGCGCTCTTCACGGCTGCCCCCGTCGGCTTCGCCGGTGACCCTGCGCCCGAGCCCGTCGCCTTTGGCACGGCCCATCCGTCGATCCTCGATGTAGCCGACCCCTCGGGACGTTGGATCGTCGTCTGCCAGGCGCGCGCCGACACGACCGGCGACGGTCGGGTCGCGGTCCTGTTCGACACCCACCACGGAAGCCCCGACGGAGATGCCCTCGTTCCCTACCTCGTGATCGGTGGCGGCGAGGGGACCGCGATCGACACGTTGCTGGCCGTCGATCCACGCTCGCGATTCGTCGTCGGTCGACCCAAGGGCCGCGTGACCCTCTACGACACGCGGACGGGAACTGCGACGGACCTCACGCCAGCGCCCTCGGCGCAGGGCGAACCGCCGTCGGTGGCGGCGTGGGCGTCGTTCGACGACGCCGGCCGCCTGCTCCTGACCGGCCGCGTCGGCGGCCACTCGAGTGGCGCGGTCGCGGCCCTCGTCGTCCGGGAACTCGAAAGCGGCGTCGAGTGGTCGCTGGATCCCGGAGCGGGACTCCTCGTGCGAGCCGCACTGTCTGGTGACGGGACGTCGATCGTCGCCGTCGTCGTCACGGAAGACACCGACGGCGATGGAGAACTGCGGGCTCCGAAGTTGCACACCTCGTTCTACGAGGGACGGTGCGGCGGCCCGGCGGTAGCGGGCTCGGTCTTGGGTTGGTCGGGGGACAGGCCCACTCACCGTGTCCTATCCTTGGACGGCAGCGTGCGTCGGGATGCACCGGGGTTCCAGCGATTCGTCGGTCGGCGGTGGGTCCGGCGCCTGGCCGACGGCGCCCTCGTCCTCGAGAGCGCGGGTGAGACCATCCCGGTGGCGCCGGCCGCCGCGAAGGCCGTGGTGCTCGCGAGCGACGACGAGACGGCGACGCTGCTATGGGCATCGGCCGCCAGCGACGAAGCGACGCCCGTATTCGCGCTCGGGCCATCGGGGGCCCGCGAGATCGGCGTCCACGTGCAGGTCAGGAAGCCCTACTCCGGATCGCGTCATCGCCCCGCCCGGATCATGCCGATCGGCGGTTGGGATGACCGCCTCGCTTTCGACTGTTCCAGGGGGGTCGCCGTCCCGATGCACGGCAGACTGGTGACGTCCCATGGACCGCATGTCCTCGTCGTGCGCAACGAAGGAGCCGTGGTCATGGACGTGGACGCGGGGACGGAGACCCCCCTGCCGGGGACGGCCCGCATCGGTTACGGCCCCGTGTGGCGAGCCGGCGCACTCGCCGCGGTGGGCGGGTTCGTGATCGACCTGCCCCATGCGAAGGTCGTGGGGACGTACCCCTACCCCTACGCCAACTCCCCGCTCGCGCCGGAGTGTGCCCTGCGCGACGACGGGTGGCTCCTGCGCTCGGCTGGGCGCTCGGGCTTCGTCACGGGCGAATACGGCTACACAGCGCCGCGGGGGCCCTTCCGATGGGAGCCCCCGGATCCCGTGAAGTAGTGGGGAGAGGGAGCGTGAGGGGTACCCTGTCCGCGCGGGAGCGCGGAGCAGAGGGGGCAGCGCCTGGCGCGTGGAACGAGGGCCGGCAAGGGCCCATGACCGGTCCTTGCGCCGGGGAGGGCAGGCGACGGCGCAGCGCCCCCTGGCCAAGCGTCGGCGCGCGGGAGCGCGGCGAGCTTGCAAAGTCCGCGCGGGAGCGCGGAGCGACCACGGGTGGCGTCGCTGTGGAACGATGATGGCGGAGAGGGAGGGATTCGAACCCCGCGGGGGGTGCCGGGGGGCGCGCGAAGCGCCCCCTGGCCAAGCGTCGGCGCGCGGGAGCGCGGCGAGCTTGCAAAGTCCGCGCGGGAGCGCGGAGCGACCCACCGGTGGCGTCGCTGTGGAGCGATGATGGCGGAGAGGGGGGGATTCGAACCCCCGGTACCCTTGCGAGTACGCCGGCTTAGCAAGCCGGTGCATTCGGCCACTCTGCCACCTCTCCGCGGGGTGGTTCGGGTCGCTGCGGGGCGTCTTATACCATCCGCCCCCAGGGCCGCCCCGGCCCGCGGGGGCGCCCGGGCGCCGCGCGGGTAGCATCGGCCCAATGGCAGAACGATCCAACCGTGGCGGCCGCGGCGGCCGCAGTCGCAGTTCCGGCGGTGCCGCCAGGTCAGGGGGCTCCGGACGGGGCCGCAAGGGCGAGGGCCGGCGCGGGGACGCGCCGCGTCGCCGCCGGGGGTCCGGGCGGCCCGGCCCCGGGGGGCTGGACGAGCGCCGCGGGCGGCCCGAGATCGTTCCGGAGGGCCTGCCCGAGACCGGCTTCGCCCGCTTCGAGCTGGCCCCGCGCCTGGAGGCCGCCCTCGCGGCCGCCGGCTACCTGGTCCCCACGTCCGTCCAGGAGCAGATGATCCCGCTCGTGCTCGACGAGAAGAACGTCGTCGGGCGCTCGCGCACGGGCACGGGCAAGACCGCCGCCTTCCTGATCCCCCTCCTGGCGCTGCTGGACGAGGCCGAGGACCCGGCGCTGCTCGCCCAGGCCACCCCCCGGGGCCCCGTGCGGCTCATGGTCGTGGTCCCGACACGCGAACTCGCCGTCCAGGTGGCGCTGGAGAGCGAGAAGCTCACGCGCTTCCTGCCGGTGCGCACCGCGTGCATCTACGGCGGCACGGAGTTCGCCCCTCAACTCGACGCCCTCAAGGAGTCCGCCGTCGTGGTCGGCACCCCCGGCCGCCTGCTCGACCACATCCAGCGCGGCACGCTGGACCTCGGCCGCGTCGAGGCCGTGGTGCTGGACGAGGTGGACCGGATGTACGACCTGGGCTTCCGCGAGGACGTCGACCGGCTGCTCGCCGCCTCGACGAGCCGCACGCAGACGCTGCTCACCTCCGCCACGCTCAACGCCGACGTGGAGTCGCTGATCGCCAAGCACATCGGGGCGCACGAGCGGGTCGAGATCGAGAGCCGCTCGCTCACCGTGGACGAGGTCGACCAGGCGTTCTACGTCGTCGACCCGGAGCGCAAGCTCGACCTGCTCTTCGCGGTGCTCGCGGACCTCAAACCCGACCGCTGCCTCGTGTTCGTGCGCACGCGCTTCAGCGTGGACCGCATCACCTGGCGGCTCCAGGAGAAGGGCTACGGGGCCGAGCTGCTGCACAGCGGCATCCCGCAGCACAAGCGCGAGCAGATCCTGGAGCAGTTCCGCGAGGGGCGCTTCCCCATCCTGATCGCCACCGACGTGGCGGCCCGGGGCCTGCACATCGACGACGTGAGCCACGTCATCAACTACGACCTGCCCGGGCACCCCGAGGACTACGTCCACCGCGTCGGGCGCACCGCCCGGATGGGCAAGCGCGGGACGGCCGTGAGCTTCGTCACGCGTGAGGACGGGGCGCTGCTGACGGCGATCGAGAAGTTGATCAACAAGATGATCCGTCAGGAGACCTTCCCGGGCTTTGAGCCGACGCCCCGCGTCGCGCCGACCCCGGAGGCCGCGCCCACCCCGCAGGCGCCCGTCCCGGGGCTTCCCCCCTGGGCCCGGCCGGCGCGCCGCCGGCGCTGAAGGCGCCCGGGCGGCCGCCCCGCATCCGTTCAGCCCCCTCGACCTCGCGCGGTGCGTCCGGCGGCGGCGGTACGCTTGGCAGATGCGGCCGATCACGCCCGCGGGAGACCTGCGCCTGGCGGCCCACGCCGTGACGGCCCGGGAGTTCCGCCCCTTCGGGCGGCTCCTCACCGCCGGGCGGACGCTGCGGCTGGGACCGGCCCGGCGCACGCTCCTCGCCGTCCACGCGGCGCGCCCGGCGCCCCGGCGCGTCACCCACCTCGTGCGCTGGCCCAAGGCCCGCCGGGCGGTGCACGTGCTCGGCGCCGCCTGTCCGAGTTGGATCGTCGTGCTCTCCGGGGGGCCCCCGGTCGAAGTGGCCCCCCGGGCCTTCCTGCTCCAGCCCGACCAGGTCGTCGTGCTGGAGCGGGGGCTGTGGCACGCCGGCCCCTTCCCCTTGCGGGAGGTGGCCTACGCCGAGGCGATCGAGAGCCCGACCCCGGCCCACCAGGTGGACCAGCGCGCGCTTTTCGAACTGGCCGGCGTCGAGGCGGTGGAGGTGACCCTTCCGCCGGCGGCCGGCGTCGCGGTCGGGCGCTTCGACCTGGAGGCCCCGCACGCCGTGTTGTGCGACCTCTCGCTCACCCGGCACTGGCGCCTGGGGTTGGTCGTGGCCGAGCAGGTCCCGGCCGCGGCGGGCAGCGACGCGGGCGGCCGCGGCCCGGCGTCGGCCGCGCCGGCCGCCCGGACCGAGGGGGCCGACGACGGCGCCCCGGAGTCGCTCGCCCGCCTGCGCCGCGCCCTGCGGGCCGGCGGCGCCGACCCGGATCGTTCCCCCCCGCGGCTTGGCGCCGCCGGGAAGGGCCCGGGCTCCGGGCGGGCGGATCCCGACTCCCGGCCCCCCAGCGACCTCGGCCCGCAGGTGGGCGCGGCGCTCGGGCAGCCCTTCTCCCTGCTCGACGCCGACGCCCTGGGGGAGGGGGTGCACGCCCGCCTGGGCGGGCCGGGCGAGTGGATGCGACCCCGGGGCGCGGCGCGCGTCGCCCTCAAGGGCGTCCCGATCCTGGCCGATCGGCTCGGACCCCTGGCGAGCCCCTGTGGTGACGCCTGGCGGGCCGAGCCCGGGCCGGGCACCCAGCGGGCGCTGGGGTGCCTGTTCATGAGCGCCGAGGAGCCCGCCGAGGCGTGCGCCGCCGCCCTGGCGACGGCCGGGACCCTGCTCGCCCGGCTGGGGGCGCTGCGCCCGACCGGCCGGCTCCTCCTGGGGCAGGAGGATCCGTAGCCCGAGCCGGGGGCGCCGCGCCCCGCGCCGCAAATGCGCCCCGGACCCGCGCCAAGGCGCGCGTCGGCCGGCTTGCCCGTATCATCCCCGGCCAACGCGGCCGGCCCGAGGGGACCCTCCCCCGGGCGACGAGGGCCGCCGTACCGGCCCCACGCCAACGCCTGGCCTCCTCCCCGATCTCCCGAACGCGGGGAGCGGATCCGACGGAGCGCGCCGCGGCACCCCGGTGGAGCCCTGGGGGAGGAACCCACGCCCATGCCCTGGAAGAACGAGATCGACCGCCTGGTGAACCGCTGCATCCTGGACGCGGTCAAGGGCGGGCCGCCCGAAAGCGAACGCGCCCGCCAGGCGGTGAGCGACCTGCTCGCCCTGGCCCCGGACCGGGACGAGTCCCACTTCCACCTGGGCACCGCCGACGAGGTGCTCGGCGAGGCCGCCGCGGCGCTGCCGGCCTCGGCGGGGAACGCGGCCCGCTGGCGCTTCCTGGGCCGGCTGGACTCCTGCGCCCGGCGCGGCGACCGCGAACGCGTGCGGGCGATGATGGACGACCCGGCGTTCGAGGCCTCGCTGCCCACGCCCGAGGGCCGCGTCGCCCTGCGCGCGGTGGGGCGGATGCTCCTGCGCGACGGCGAAGACGAACGCGCCTTCGAACTGTACACGCGCCACCTCCAGGCCGTGGACGACGAGGGCAGCCGCCGCGACGCCGACTTCCTGCTCGAAGAGGCCCTGCGGCGCGCCGAACGTTACGAGCGCGGCGAGCGCAACGAGGAGGACGCGCTGGCCCGCCTGGAGCGGGTGGGGCGCTTTGCGAACGAGGCGGGCCTGGAGCCCCGCTCGGGCGCCAAGGTGGACCGCAAGGTCGGGCGGCTCCATCAGCTCGCCGGGCGCTGGCCGCAGGCCGTGGCGTGCTACCGCCGCGCGCTCGAGCACCTGCCGGTGGACGACCCCTACCGCAGCGTGCTGGTCGGCGACCTTGCGTTGAGCACCCTGGGCGTGCGCGGCACGCTCGACCTCCTGCCCAGCGCCGAGCGCCCGGGCCGCGACGAGGCGCGCACCCTCCTGGAGGAAGGCCTGAAGGAGGGCGAGGGCCGCTCCTACAACGCCATCTACGCGCTGGGCGTCCTGTACTACGAAACGGGGGCCTACGAGGCGGCCGCGCGCTGCTTCCAGGAGGCCGACCACCTGATGCGCGAGAACCGCGCCAAGGCGCGGATCGTGCACGCCCGCGCCCGCGCCCGCTTCTTCCTGGCGCGCTGCCAGCTCGAGCAGGGGGTGGAGGGCGAGGAACTCGAAGCCGCCTGCCGCGCCATCCGCAAGGACGCCGGCCCCGCCAACCTGGACGCCGAGCACAAGGACCCGGCCTTCGCCCTGGTGGACGAGCTCGTGCCGGCGGAGGCGCGCCCCCGGGCCCGCGACGCGGAACGCGACGCCCCCGGCGGCCGGGGGCGCGGCCGCCGCGGCCGCCGCGGCCGCGAGGAGGCCCCGGCCCCCGCCGCCGCCCCCGCGGCGACCGGGGGCGGGCCGCTCGCCCAGGCCCGCCGCCTGATCGAACAGGAGGACCCGAGCGAGGAAGACCTGCACGAGGCCCTGCACCTCGTGGACCAGGTGTTCAAGGCCCGCCCCGACTTCGACGCGTGGTTCGACGCCTACCGCACCCGCCTGGAGGCGCTGGTCGCCCTCAACGAGCGCGACGAGGCGCTGCGCACCTACGAGCGCTTCCGCGCCAAGCTCTACCAGCGCGAGGCCTACGACCGCATCGAGGCGCTCCTGACCAGCGCCGAGGGGCCCGTGGCCACGCTGCTCGACGAGGGCGCGCTGCACCGCGAGCTCGTCGACCTGTACGAGGTGATGCCGGGGCGCGACGAGCTCTTCGTCGAGCACTGCGTGGCCTGCGCCGAGCACTGCCTGGAGCGCGCCGGCGAGGGCGACGCGCTGTGCGCCCTCAACATGCTCACCGAAGCGGGACGGCGCGACCCGGACGCCGGCCGGGACCTGCTCGAGCGGGCGCGCGCGGCGGCCGCCGCCGCCGGCCTCACCGAACCCTCCAGCGCCGAGGACCTCGCCCGGCGCCTGGGCGAGATCGACGCGCCCGTCAACATCCTGGTGGTCGGGGGCGACGAGGGCCGGCGGCCCCACGCCCACCGCTTCGAGGAGACGGTGCGCCGCCTGGGCCTTCAGGGGAGCTGGATCTTCACCGGCGCCATGCCTCCGGCCCGCAGCCTCGAGGAGATCGACGGGGCCGCCGAGACCGCCAGCGCGATCCTCTTGCACGACCGCCTCGATCCGGACCTGCGCGAGGAAGTGCACAAGATCGGCGCGGACCTGGACGTCCTGGTGCGCGAGTTGCCCTGGACCGGGGCCGGCGGGGTCGAGGGGGAGGTCCGCCGCACGCTGGACCTGCTGCTCGGCGCGGAGTGAGGGCCGGGCCCGGCCGCCCCCGCCGCCCGGGACGCGCCCGGGCCGGGCCAACCCGCGGCCGCCTGCGTATGCTTTGGCGCCCATGAGCCTCTCCC
>JAPKHB010000110.1 GCA_026647295.1 Planctomycetota bacterium
ACAAATGCGGCCGCGGGGAGCAATACTGAAACCAAGAGTGAGTATATCGTCGTCAGCCCTGAGCTGGCGGCCGCCGTTCCTGTCGGGGTCGCGCCGTCCGCTCACCGGCGTGCCTCAGCGATCCAGCGTTCGAGCTCGGCCGCCTCGACACGCACCACGCGGGGGCTGAGCCGCAGTACCCGGACACGCCCCGAGGCGACCCAGGCCTGGACCGTGCGATAGCTCACGCCCACGCGCTCGGCGACCTCGGCGAGGCGCAGGAGGCGGGGGGCGTCCTGCTGCGGCGTGCGGGGGTCAGTCATGCTTCACCTCCGGGTCCGCGTTGCGCTGCACGCCTCGAATCCCTCTGCCCTCCGCATCGCAGGCCGTGCCGGGTGACAAGGAGGACTCGCCGCAGGCTTCGGCCTGGATGCAGACTCGTTCATCTTCCGCGTCGAGCGCGTCGAACTCGCGACGCAGGGCCTGCCACGTCGCGTCCGCGTCGAGGCCGGACGGGCAGTACAGGCGCAACACAGGGCCGTCGTCCGCAGCCTCCGCGCACGACGCGCAAGGACAAGGCTCCGAGAAGAGGCGCAGGAGATCGATCTGCACCTGCCGGACGCTCTCGCGTACCGCCGGCGTGACCTGGCCCTTGGGCGCGTCGAACCAGAGCCGCCCGTTGGCAGCCGTGATCCAGATGCCGCGCGAGCGCAGAGCCCAGTAGAGGCGCACCGCATCGATCACAGCGGCCCCCTCTCGCGCGGCTGGCCCTGGAAGTCGTACCCCTGGGACCCGGCCGCTTCGTGCGGTTTCCCGGTTGTCACCCCCCCGGGCGGATCCTGAGGCGTGGCCCCCGGCGCATCCCCGCTGGCCGTGCGTTCGGCGCGCAGCACGAACCTTCGCGTCGGTCGCCCGCCCTGCTTCGAGGCCGGCACGTCCTCCCACATGCCCCATCCGGCCGCGACGAGGTCCTGTAGGGCCCGCTCGGCCTCGGCTTCTGCCCCGCGGTACGCGCGCGGTCCACGGGCGAGATCCCGACCGGTGACCCTTCCCCCCCGCGCGCGGACCCACTCCACGAGTACGCGCCGGCCGCGGGTCTGGGGCGACTCGCCGAGGACGGCGTACACCCGCTCCGCCTCGTCGACGAACCATCGGGCGAGCGCGGCGCCGGCGGCGATGTCCTTCGCGTCCACTCCCGAGTGGGGGGGCACCTCCCCGGCGGCTTCCCGCACGAGGTGAGTCACGAGAGCAAAGCGTGCCGCATAGCCCTCCGCCTTCGACCACGCCGCCGCCAGCTTTCCCTGAAGGCCAGCCCCATCTTCCGCGTGCTGGTTGAAGAACTCAATCCACGCGGCCTTACCCTCCGGCGTGGGCGAGATGACGATCGGCTGCGGCTCGCCGTCGGCATCGAGTGCGAAGCCGAGTTTCAGGAGGCGCGCGAGGACGCGC
Organism: Planctomycetota bacterium; assembly: GCA_026647295.1. Classification (GTDB taxonomy): domain Bacteria; phylum Planctomycetota; class PLA2; order PLA2; family JAEUHO01; genus JAPKHB01. Next base: position 1,429 of record JAPKHB010000110.1, read on the forward strand.
TCGAGGTCCTGGAGCGCCCCTTCGGAGACCTCGGCCTCGGTCCATCGGCGCTGGGTCAGCGGCGGCAGCGTCAGGAGGAGCCGCGCTGCGAACCCGCTCTCGAAGTACTCCGGTGTCAGGACGCGGGCGAGCGTCGCGGGCTGGATGCCGCCGATCACCGAGACGGCGGCGTCCCGAACGCGGATCATCGTGCGGTCGCCGGTCTTGCGGTCCACGGTCAGCGTGCGGGCGCCGTGGAGCTCGATCCACTTGGCCGCGTCTCCCCCTCGGCCACCCGAACGGTAGGCGTCAAAGCCCTGGAGCCAGGCCGTCAGTTCGTCCCGGTAGAGCAGCAAGCCCCGGCGGTTCTCCGAGAGCCGCTCGGCGAGGGCCTCGACCGTCACGTCCGAGACCAGGTAGCGGCGGTACGGGCGGCGCGTGGGCTTCTCCGGAGGCTCGTCCTGCTTGCCCTGGCGATACCGGGCGAGATCCCTGTCGTAGCGGGCGAGGTCCTTCTCGGCCTGACGCTGGATCGCTTCGTTCTCGCGCGCGGCCTCGTCCTCGTGGTGACGGATCAGGTCGATGGCCAGGTCGAGCGCGGGCGACTTCATCTGCCCGCTCTCGGCGACGAGGGCCGCCCAGATCACCGCGGGCTCCCGCCAGGGGCGGGCGCCGCCGCGGAGGCGAATGCGCCGGGTCGTCCCGATGGCAGCCGCCAAGACGACGAGCACCGGCAGGGCGACCATGCTGACGCAGCACTGGAGGCACGCGGCCCCCTCCTCGACGTACCGGCGGACCACCGCGGGCAGCGCGTGGAGCGGGAAGGGCGGCCGCGGCGGGGGCGGCGGCGCCACGCGCGGCTGGCCCGCCGGGGAGCCGGTCCGGCTGGCCTGGTGGAAAGCCTTGGCCACCGTCCCCTCGACGTAGTCCTCGCGCGCTGCCTTCTCCCGACCGGCCCCTACGGCGGCACGTCGGGCGCGGATGGCGGTGGCCGCCACCTCCTCGGACTGACCGGCCCGGGCGAGCTCGATCGCGACCAGGTAGTCCGCCTTCGAGGGGTTCATGTCCGCAAACGGCCAGCGGCGACGCAGCGACTCGGGGAGGAGGTCGAGGTCGAAGGGTGCGGGAACATCCGCGGCGTGGGACCGCGCCCGGTGGGCTCCGTTCTTCCGCGCCTCGGCCTCGGCCTGCTCGGCCTCCGCGGCCGCGACGAACGGGATCAGGAACTCAAGGTCGGCCTCTGCGACGTGCGCGAGCCCCTCCGGCTGCCCCGGGTGGAGCAGCCGGACCGCCTTCCAGCGCGCTCGGTCGGCGGTCAGCGTCCGGCCACCCTCCCCGGCCTTCGTGTTCCATCCCCCGGGCGGACGCCAGACCCGCTCACACCCGTGGCAGCGGTCGAGCTCGACCGGCGCGCCGAAGAGCTGCCGGGCCTTGTCCTCGAGGTAGAGGCGCCATGCGCGGCCGAGGATCTCAAAGTGCCTCCGACCGTCCTCCGGGTCGTCGTAGTCCTCGATGCGCTCCCCGGTGGGTAGCAGGAGGTGGCCGTGTAGGCCGTGGCCCGAGGCGACCGTGATCACCGGGCAGGGCGTGGCCCCCAGGATGCTTCTGGCCTGGTGGCGCCGCTCCTCCGGCGTCGATCCGGCCATCGACTTCCAGTCCACCTCCACGGAGAGCGTGCGCCGGGCGACCACGTGTTCGGCGCCCTTCCCCCCGGCCGTCCAGGCCGGCGAGAAGTAGGTGTCGCCCTGCCCCTCGTGGCGGGCGAGGAAGGCCAGGGCGGCAGGGACGTCGGGGGCCGCCGTCTCCTGCCAGGTCCCGGCCCCCTCCCCCTCGGACGGGGGGCGGTTGAGCGCGACCCGCACGGCGGCGTCGGGGCGGGGCTTCTCCCCGAGCAGCGCAGTGAGGAAGCGGTCGCGCGGGGAGTCCGAAGCGTCGGGGGAAGGCAGGGAGGCCAAGGCGGCCTACCGATCCGCGCCTTCGCGCGCGTTCTCGAGGTAGCGCCCGAGGTCGGTCTCGAGGACGCGCACGCCCCGCACGCCCACGCGGATCGAGGGGAGTCGGCCGCTTCGGACGAGGGCGTAGACGGTGCGCTTAGAAACCCGAAGCAGCCGCGCGACCTCGGCCAGGGTCAGGAGACGGACCGTCCGGTCCGCGTGCTGGTCGTGATCCATCTTCCGCACTCCAGCGCGGCGCACCATCGCGCCTTGCTGCTGGACCAGCGGAAAACGTCATGCCGGACGGGTAGACCTGTCCCAGGCGCGGAAGATGCGTCCAGGCCCATAGGAGCCCACGCAACCGCCCTTCCTCGCGTGATCTCCCCCTGCTCTCCGATGCACGTGGGACGCCCAGGCCTGTCCCAACTCGCGATCAGTACTGTCCCAAGTAGGCGTCGCGCTCTGCTTCCCGGACGAGCCGGCGTGCGGTCCCGTCCCGGTCGGCGATGCCGTCCGTGAGATGAACCGTGAACGGACTCTTCAGACGCAGGAGGGTGGGCCGCTCGCCCCGCTGGCGCGGCGCTTGGCTCTTGACCCGCCCGCCCGCGACGCGCACGCCCCAGGACGAGAGGGTGCGACGGAGCCGGTCGCGCGCCTTGCGACCTGCCGCGCCGGCCGGGAACACGACGATCCTCTCCTTCGCCAGCGCGACCATGGCCGTGTACTGCTGCCTGCTGACGCGGAGATCCTTCGGGGGCTCGTCGCGCCGCAGGAGGATCCCCTGGACCCATCCGCCCTCACGCGGGGCGCCCATGCCCGTCTCCATGGACTCCTTGAACGCGATGAGCCGCACGGCGACCACCACACGACCGCGCGGCGACGAAACCCCGCGCGGACCCGCAGCAAATGGGGCTTTGGAGGTTTCGGTTCCGTCGCCACCCGGGGGGACCGGGGCTGAGCCCGGGTCTTGGGGTGGCGCCCCCGGGGAACCGGTGGGCGGGGTCGAGCCGGGACCCGCTGGCGACGAAACTTCGGAAGACCCCGCAAGAAACCGGGCTCTGGAGGTTTCGGTTCCGTCGCCAGTCCCTAAGGGCGCCTCTCCACCTGTGGCCTGGTCCGCGGGGCCCTGTCCGGTGCGGGCGGTCCCCTGGGTGTGTACGGCGTACTGCCCCAGGCCGAGCAGGGTCGCGTCGGAAAGGCCCCCCCCGCTGAGGACGGCCTCCATCAGGGCGCGCTGCTCCGCCGGCCAGCGAGTCTCTACGGATGCCGCGCGCAGCACCTTGTAGGCGGACGCAGCCCGCTGCGGCCAGGACTGCCCCGCACGGGCATCGAGCAGGTCCAGCGTGGCGAGGAGAATCAGGGCCGGGGCAACGAGCGACGGGGGAAGCGCGGGGGACTGATCGGGGCTGGAGGCCTTGGCCAGCGCGTGCGCCAGGAGGTAGCGCCCTCGAAGCGGCGTGGCCTCCCTGCCGTAGGCATTGAGGAAGGCCCGACGCAACTTGAACCGGGCGCGGTGAGTCTCCCGGGTCGCCAGCAGGTGGCGCAAGAGCACGCGCAGCGTCGCCCCGGCGGGGTTCGGCTCGGGGAGGTCAAGGGGTCGGACGCCGCAGGACACCAGTGCCCGGTCGAGGGCCTCGAGGTCCTCGGCCGCATCCTCTCGGACGAGCCCGAGCACGTAGCAGCGCAGGGCGGACCGAATGCCGGGCCAGGCGTCGCGTAGTTGCTCGAGGTCTACCTCGTGGCGCAATGAGTCCAGGAGGGCGTGCAAGGCGCGCCGCGCCGTCGATGCCTCGTGGGTCTCCGGCATGGCTTCGTCGAGCGCCGTGCCAGCGCAGATGGCTGCGAACACGCCGTCGGTCCAGTCTCGATCGAGGCGGTCTCGTGAGCCCCCCACACGCCGTGGCGAGATGGGCGGAGTTCCTTGCGCCAGCCGCTGGAGCGATTTCCTCTCCGCCGCCAGTTCAGCCAGCCGGCGGTCCAGCGGGGATAGGGCACCATCGGGTCGAGCGAGGAGTCCCTCGACCGCGGTCACCAACCGGTCCAGGTGCTCCACGGCCACGGGCCCGGCCACTCCCTTAGCGCCGCTCTCCGGGTCCGGGTTCCGCGTGACCACTGCTCGTCCGTCCGCCCGTCCGATGGGGTACCCGGCGGGTCGCGGGCAGGACGAGCGAGGCCCGACCGCCGGGGATCAGTCCCGTGGCTGGACCCGCCGGGGCACATCCTCCCCCTGGCCTCCGACAGCCACCGGGGCGGGGTCGTGCCCGCCCGTGTCGGCCTCCGCCGCCACGAGCGCTGGGCGCGTGGCCCTATGAGGTGGCGACGGAACCGAAACCTCGCGAGGGCCATTTCTTCGGCCCGGGCCCGAGGTTTCGTCGCCGAAGACGCCTGCGATCCAGTCCAGGGTCCAGGTCCGGCGTGCCGCCGCGAGTCCGTGCATCCCGGGCGGGTCTGGCCACCGGCCCCCGGGCGTGGCGCCCCGGGCGTCGCCGGCAGCGTGGTCTGGGAGTGATGCGGCGCCGCGCTCACGGAACGTCCGGTGGGCTGAGCGCCGCCCCCCGAACGGCATGAGGGTCCGCGATGCGCACGCACTCACGACGCCGGCCCGGACTCGGCCCCGACGGGACGAGCAGCACAACCCGCGAAGTCCAAGCGGTGAAGCCCCGCGTGCTCGCCTCGTGAGCCTTCGCGACGACGGCCCGCACGATTTCCGTCCCCTTGCGCACGGTCTCGTTCGCGCGCCTCCGAGTCCAGCGCGTGGTGCAGGGAGGTGCAGCGAGACGCAGGGAAGCGCAGTAGAGCGAAACACCGCAGAATGGGCAACGGGAGCCCGGATTCGCAGGAATCCGTCCAGGCCAAGAAGCGTGACACGGGCCCGATCCGCGCTACCGTATCGCCATGCCGTCGAAGCCGCCGAGCTACCTGCGGTGCCTGCGCGAAGAGCGCAACCTCACGAAGCGCTCGCCGCTCGAGTACCGCCACCGCCTGGCCAACCCCACGCAGCGCGCGCTGGCGCGTCTTCGCAACTCGACCCGCTGGCGCAGGGTGCGCGCGCACGTCCTGCGCCGCCAGCCGCTGTGCGTCCACTGCCGAGCGCAGGGGCGCTTGAGCGCCGCAACGCAGGTCGATCACGTCGTGCCGTTGGCCCTGCGGCGCGACCTCGCGTTCGCGGTCGACAACCTCCAGGGGCTGTGCGCGTTCTGCCACGCGAAGAAGTCCGCCTGCGAGCGGCGCGCGGCGCGGGTCCGGCGTCCCCAGGCAGGGGGGGTGGTCACCACCTCAACCTCTGGAGGGCCGTAGTCCGGGCGCGTGCCACCGTGCAGTTTTTCGAGGGTTTCCCCAAACGCCCCCCGGCCCCGCCCCCAGGCCCGATTTCCAGCCGCCCAAGGTAGCCACATGGACCGCCCCGCCCCCGCCCCGACCCGCTGTGTGGCCCTGCGCCGGGCCCGGGACGGCCTGTGTGCGCTCGCGGCCCGGGTCGTGGCCGACGGGACGCCCGTGGTCCTCACCCGCCGGCGCCGGCCGCTGGTGGCGTTGGTCAGGGTCGAGGACCTGGCGCTCCTGGCCCTGCTCCGGGCGCGGCCCGGGGGAGCCGGCGGGGGCATGCCGGCCGGCCCCGGCGCCACCGGCCCCGGGCTTGGAGCCGTTCCGTGGTAGCGCCCGCCGAACGCTTCGGCCCCGGCCTTGAGGCCCTGGCCCGGCCGGTCGCGGGCCTCTGTGAGGACCCGGACAACGCCCGCGCCCACGACGCGCGCAACCTGGACGCCATCCAGCGGTCGCTCTCGGCCTTCGGCCAGCGCAAGCCCATCGTCGTGCGCGAGGGCGTCGTCGTGGCCGGCAACGGCACGCTCCGGGCGGCGCTGGCCCTGGGCTGGACCCGGATCGCGGTCGTGGACGCCGCCGACCTCTCGCCGGCCGAGGCCCAGGCCTATGCGCTCGCGGACAACCGGACCGCCGAGCTGGCCGGCTGGGACATGGCCGCGCTTCGGCGCGCCGTCTCCGACCTCGAGGCCTCCTGGGGCCGGGTCGAGGACCTCAAGCTCGGGCCCGCGGACCTGGACGAGATCGCCCGCCAGCTCAACCGCCGCGCGCGTTCGGGCTGGGGGAAGGACCAGCCCATCACGGTGGCCGCCCGCCCCGAGGAGGTCCACTCGCAGCCGGGCGAGCTCTACCGGCTGGGGCCGCATCTGCTGCTCTGCGCTGACAGCCGCGACCCGGCCCAGGTGGCCCGGCTCTTTGAGGACGGGAGGAAGGCCGCGCTCTTTGCCACCGACCCGCCCTACCTGATCGGCTACCGCGGCGGCGTCGGGACGTCCCCGGGCGGGCGGAAGGACTGGTCGGCCCTTACGCCCGACCCCGAGGCGCTGGATCCCAAGGCCCCCGCCGCCCGCTCGGGCCACCGGCGCGGCAAGGACTGGGGCGGCGTCTACCACGAGGGCGCGAAGGACGGCGACGGCGTGGGCTTTCACCTGGGCTACGCCCGGGCGGCCCTGCCCCACCTGCGCAAGGACGCCGCCTGGTACTGCTTCCACGCCGACGCCCGGGCCGACTACCTCGCCGCCGCGTGGGCCGAGCTCGGCGTCTACTGGCACCAGACGGTCGTGTGGGTGAAGCCGACCTTCGTGCTGGGCGGGACGCTCTACCACTACCAGCACGAGCCCTGCGCCGTGGGCTGGGTGCGCCCGAACCTGCCCCGGCGCCTGGGCGAGGGCAACGAGGCCTCGGTGTGGGCGCTGGGCTGGGGGCCGGACGGGAGCGCGGCCAAGAACGTGGACTGCCCCGACCACCCCACGGCCAAGCCCCTGGGCGTGTGGCGGATCCCGATGCTCAAGCACACCGAGCCCGGGGACCTATGCTACGAGCCCTTCGGCGGTTCGGGCTCGCAGCTGATCGCGGCGGCCACGCTGGGGCGCGTGTGCCGGACGGTCGAGCTCGAGCCCGTCTTCTGCGACGTGATCCGGCGGCGCTTCACGGCCTGGGCCCGGGGCGCGGGCGTGGACCCGGGCGAAGGGGCGCTGGAACCCGGCGACGCGGTCGTCGTCGGGGCTCCGGCCGAGCCCGTGGCGAGCGAGGCGCTGGCCCGTGGGTAGGCGCGGCCCCGTTCGAACGCCCACGCGCATCCTGGAGCTACGGGGCAGCCCGCTCGCCCGCGGCCGCGCCGAGACCGAGCCCCGGCCCCCCGCCGGCGCGCCCCAAAAGCCCGCGGACCTTCCGGCCGAGGGCGCCCGGCTCTGGGACGAACTGGTCCCGGCGCTGGAGGCCTCGGGCCTGCTGGCGCGCGTGGACGGGGGCGCGCTCGGGCGCTACTGCCGGCTCTACGCCGTGTGGAAGGAACTCGACCGCTTCCTGGCCGAGAGCGGCCACGCGCACCCGCTGAAGGACGGCCGGGGCAACGTGGTGGGCGTTCGGGCCTACCCCCAGGTGCGGCTCCTGCTCCAGGTCTCCGAGCACATGCTGCGCCTGGAGCAGCACTATGGCCTTACGCCCGCCGCCCGGGCGCACCTCGTCTCGGGCGCCCCGGGGCCGGACGAGGACGATGCGAGTCCCTTCGCCCGCCGCATTGGATGAGGCGGCGCCGGACCTGGCCAGGCTCGTTGGCGGGGTGATCCCCGCCTTTGACCCCTGGGCGCTTCAGCCTCAGGGCGGCTACTTCGACGTCCAAGCCGCGCGCGCGGCGCTTGAGTGGATCCCGACCTACTGCCGGCACGTAAAGGGCCCGCTCGCCGGCGAGCCCTTCCACCTCGCGCCGTTTCAGGCCGCGCTCGTGGCCTCGATCTGGGGCTATCGCAACGCCGACGGCACGCGCCGCTTCCGCCGGGTGCTGCTCTACTGCGGGAAGAAGAACTCGAAGACCTCGCTCACCGCGGCGCTGATCCTGCTCGTGATGGCCACGGACGGGGAGCAGGGGGCGGAGCTGTACTCGGTGGCCAGCACGCAGAAGCAGGCCGGGCTCGTGTTCGACCACGCCGCGGGCATGGTGCGCCAGGAGCCGCGGCTGCGCCGGCGGCTTCGGGTCTACGGGGACCGGGGCGGGGCGGTCGGCAAGTCGATCGTGGACTACCGCACGATGAGCGCCTACCGCTGCCTGGCCTCCGACGCCGACTCGGCCGACGGCGTGAACCCGCACCTGAACGTGATCGACGAGGTCCACCGCCACCGCACGGGCGAGCTCATGGACGTGCTGGTGCGCTCGACGGTGGCCCGGCGCCAGCCGCTCACGATCTACACCACGACGGCGGACTTCAACCGCCCCAGCGCCTGCAACGAGCTGCGCCAGTACGCCCTCTCGGTGCGGGCCAACCCCGGCGACCGGGCGCGGCCCGGCTACGACCCGACGTTCCTCCCGGCCCTTTGGGAGGCCTCGGCCGAGGACGACCCGGGCGCCCGGGAGACCTGGCTCAAGGCCAACCCGGGCCTGGGGGTCGTCAAGTCCGAGGCGGCGCTGGCCGACGCCTGGCGCGAGGCCCGGGAGGTGCCCTCGAAGATGAGCGCGTTCCTGCGCCTGGACCTGAACCTGGTGACCGACGCCGCCGAGGCCTGGCTCGACATGGAGGCCTGGGAGAGCACCTGTTTTAGTCAAAACGGTAAAATCATTCACCGCTCCTACCTGATGGAATGTTCAGACTACGAAATCATCCAAACCTATGGCTTAGAGTTTCAAGGACTGGCGAACTACTACAGCCTAGCCCACAATATCAGTGCCCTTTCAAAAGTCAGATACCACTATCTGATGTCACTGGTTAGAACCCTGGCCGCC
>JAPKHB010000111.1 GCA_026647295.1 Planctomycetota bacterium
TGATTTCTTTGCCCAGCGGTGCCAACTGCCCACTGGCGGCTGCCCTCTTCGCCACCCAGAGCGCTTTCTCCTCAGCATTGTCGGGGCGGGGCTCGCGAAAGGGGCTGTACGCGGATCTCCTTCGGTTGGCCAAGTCCTCGCATACCTGGCGCAGTGTGTCTACCTGCTTTTCCAGGTCCGAAATGGCTTTGAGCCGATCCTGTCGGGTCGCCTGTTGGCCCGCCATAGGGTGATTCCGTCGCCGCCGAGTATATCGAACCCCGGCTCTGCATCACGCGGAGGCGCGAGGGCGGTGTCCATGCCACTGGTCCGGCCATCTTCGATACGCCCAGATCAGTGACGGAGTGACACGAGTGACACGTTTTCTATAACTCCTCTCACAGCGTTGCTCCCGGCCCTGATGCCAGTCATCTCCAAGAACAACTATTGGGAAATCGTGTCACTCGTGTCACTTTGTCACTCGGAGAGGTCCGCTCCTCGCTGATACAGTTCGGCGGATCGGCTCAGGCTGACCCATCGGCCTCAAAGTAGTGGAACGGTTGCCTGAAGCTGAATTTCTCGTCAACGAGTGTGATGAAGGCTTCGCCGAACTTCTTGCCGATCTCAGTCAGCCCACGCACCATGAAGCGGAAGGAATCATCCAACACCGCGTACTTCACACGCCACCCCTCGCCGAAGGCATTCTCATCCTTTTGGAGGTACGGCAAGAGCCGGAGGATGAGCCACCCAAGCTCGGCAGAGAGACTCATATAGACCGAAAAGGCCTGCTCATGGAATGTAGGACCGGCGCGATTCGCCATCCCGTTCATAAGCAATTCCACTTCGGAAGCATGCCCGCTACGCCCGAACCTACGGCGAGGCCCTGTGGGAGGCGCGCCTGCGCAACCTGCCGGTCCTGGTCACCCGCCACAAGGACCATTGAGGCCGCTGCACGCGCCAGTACCGGTCGGTGCTGACCCAGTCCGGCTTCGTCAGGTGGGCCCGCGAACACCTCGTGGTCCTCGTGGTGCACAACGAACTCGGCCACGAGGAGCGTGACGGGCTGGACGCCTACGGCCGCCCCGCCCGGCTGTGCACGCTCTACCCGGGGCTTTCCTGCCGCCAGCACCTGGACGCGGCCGTGGACGTGGACAACGCCCGGGAGGACGGGCTGGTCCAGGTGCCCTTCGTGGAACTCTGCCCCAACACGTGGTTCGTGCTGCCGACGGGCAGGGTCGAAGCCGTCCCCGAGGAGGAGCAGTTCGTGGCCGGGAAGGTCGAGGCCCAGGGGCGCGCGCTTCAGAAGGGGCTCGGAGCCGCGTTGGGCCGGGCGGAGTTCGAGCGCCTGGACGCGGCCCTGCGCCGGGGCGACGAGGCGCTCGACCAGGATCGCCCGGGCGAGGCGCTGGCGGCCTGGGCGGGCTGCGAAAAGGTCCTGGCCCCGCCGCACGCGGCCCTGCTGGCGTTGGTCGAGGAGCGCCTGGCCGCCGCCGAGGAGGCCGTCGGCTACGCGTTCGAGGACCTGGCCGAGCCCGGGCCCCGCGACCCACGCAGCCTCGAGGAGCGGATCCGGGCGGCCGAGGGCCTTTACGCGGCCACCGCCACCGCGGTGTACGGCCGCCTGCTGCCGGTGCGCGAACGCATCGCGACCTGGCTCGCAGCGCAGGGGCGCAAGACGCCGGAGCCCGGACGCAAGTAGGGGCCTCCCACGGCCGATGCCTCCAAGGGACCGGCCGTTTCCGCGCGCGGCCCGGAGGCCCTTGATGCCCCGCTCTCTCGACGCTCCGACCCGGGCGCGCTGCGCCGCCCGTGTCGCGCTGCTCGCCTGCGGCCTGGCTTTCGCCGCCGGGGGACCCGGCACGCCGGCAGCGCGGGGCGAGGCGGTCCCCCCGGGCCAGCGCGCCGTGCCACGCGAGGTGCGCCTGGACCTGGGCGACCTTGCGCCCGTGGCCGTACGGCTCCACCCGGTGGCCCGCGGCGACACCTTGAGCCACATCGCCGAGCGCGAACTGGGCACCGTGCGGCGCCAGGCGGAGATCCTCGCGCTCAACCCCGGCCTGGAGCCCGCCCGGATCCGGGCCGGCCAAGTGCTGGTGCTCCCGGCGCCCGCACCCGACGTGGCCGAGCCGTGGCATTTCTTCCTCCTCGCCCCGGGCGGGCGCCCGGTGCGGGTCGGCCATGGCGCCACGGTCGCGCCGGCGGGCGAAGGGGCCTTCCTGGTCGCGCTCCGCGGCGCCCGGGTCGGGGAACTTCTGCGCTGGAGCGAGCGGCCCCCGTCCGGTCGCGAGCGGGCCCTGGACACGTTGCTGGTGCGCCCCGGGGCCGCCCGCGCCGATCCGCTGCCCGGCGGCCTGGCCCTGGTCCCGGCCGACGGCCCCGTCGAGCGCGAGGTGCTCACCCTGCGGGTCCGCGGCATCGCCGCCGGCCGCATCGAGGTCGAAGAGACCTCCCGCGGGCACTTCGACGGAGCCAACCGGCGGGTCGAGGAGGCCACGCCCCTGGGGGTGTGGCTCGGCGCGTTCGCCGGCGCCCTGCTCCTGGGAGTCGGCGTCCTTGCGTGGCGGCGGCGCCGCGCGGCTACAGCCCGGCCAGCCACTCCTTGAAGCCGGCCTCCAGCGCCGCCAGGTGCGGCCCGAAGAGCGTGCGAAACAGGGCCCCCGAGTCGCCGGCGTCCCGGCGCATGGGCTCGCCGGCCTTGGCCCCGAGCGCCTTGCCAAAGCACAGCGTCTCCCACTGCGCGAGCCGCTCGGCCGCCTCCTCGCCCGCGTGGTGGCGCAGGTAGCGCAGCCACGCCCAGGACTGGGCGTAGAACGAGGAGGCCCGGCTGCGGTCGGCCTGGATCAGCGCGAGGGCGTCGCCGCCCAGCAGGTCGTCCAGCGGGATGTAGCCCGCGGCCGTCTTGAGCGGCGCGACCTCACCCGCGGCCAGCATCCGCCGGGCCTCCAGGCGCCCGCCTTCGAAGCGGAAGGTCCCGTCGCCCCCGTAGGTCTCCGCGAAGCCCTCCGCGTACCAGGACGGCATCACCGCGCGCGTGAGGCCGAAGAAGAAGAGGTGCGCCAGTTCGTGCATGGCGACCGCGTCGACGGCGTCCGGGCCGAGCCCCTCGCCGTTGATGACCGCCACCCGGCGCCCGTTCACCGCGACGCCCGCCGCCGCCTTGTGGTCGGCGATGCCCGCCTGGTCGAGCCACGCCCCGTAGGCCGCGCCGGCCGCGAACACGAACACGGTCAGGCGCTCCGTCGGGCTGCCGCCCAGGTCCTCCTCGATCACCGGAAGGAGCGCGGTGAGCAGGGCGTGCAGGCGGGCGGCCTCCGCGGGCCCCCGCTGCGTGCGCACGCGCAGCGCCTCCGACGTGACCTCGCTGACGTCGGTGACCTCCGGGACCAGTTCCAGGAACTCGTCCCGCACGTAGCGCCGCTCGTTGATCGTCACGGCCGCGTCCAGGATCCGTTGCGAATACGGCTCGGGGATGGCGTCGTTGCGCACCCGCACCCGCCCGTCCGGCCCGGTCTGGATCGGCTCGTCCTCGTGGCGCAGCAGCGCGACGTACTCGGTGAGCGCCTCGGCCTCGAGGCCCTTGCGGGCGGCCCACGCCGCCAGGCGCAGCCGATCCTTCTGCACCGCGTCGCGCACCGCGTCGGCCTTCTTGCGGTAGGTGCGCAGGTACGCCGGGCCGGGGCGTTTCATCACCTTCTTCCAGAAGCGGTCCCCGAGACTGCGCATGAGCGCGAGGATGCGGTCCGCCCACGGCAGGTGCCCCTCCGCCACCTCGCTGGCGCGCAGGAACTCGGCCCCCGCCTGCGCGACCAGCCCCGCGTCCCGGCACCAGATGCCCAGTTCCACGTGACGCTTGCCGGCCTCGGCGAGCATCTCGCGCCGCTTGGCCTGGTGCTCGGCCCGCGCCGCCGCCTCGCGGTCGGGCTCCCCGCCGGCCGGGCCGGCCCACGCGGCCAGCCCCGCCAGCGTCCCCGCGCACACCACCCATCCGATCCGGTTCATGGCCGGCACTGTACTACGCCCCCCGCAGCGCAAGCCACAGCGCGGCCAGCAGCAGCGTGAGCAGGGTGATGGGCACGCCCACCCGCGCGTGCTCCCGCCAGCCCAGGGTGACGCCCAGCCGCCCCGCCTGCTCGGCGACGATGAGGTTGGCGATGCTGCCCACCAGCAGCAGGTTGCCGGCGAGCGTGCTCGAAAGGGCGAGGATGGCGCCGCCCTGGGGGTGGGTCGTGACGGGGAGGAGGAGCATGGTGGCCGGGACGTTGCTCACGAGGTTGGACAGCACCGCCGCCGCCGCGAAGAGGGGGACGGGCTCCCCCAGGTCCAGCCCCAGCGCGGCCACGCCCTCGAACAGCACGCCGAGCGCCCCGCTCTTCTCGAGGCCCCCCTGCACGACGAAGAGGCCGATGAACAACGCAAGGAGGTGCCAGTCCACCAGCCCGAGCATCGTGCGCGAGGACATCCGCCGGCTGGTGAGCAGGAGGCCCGCGGCGCCCAGCGCGAGCACGTCGCGCGGCCAGGCGCCGACGAGGAAGGCGCCCACCAACGCGAGCAGGAGCGCAAGGCCCTTGGCCGACTGCCAGCGGTCCAGCGCCGGGACCGCCCCCGGCGCCACCGCGCGCGTGGGCGCCTCGAAGCGGCCCCGGTAGGCCCGCGCGATCACCGCCCACACCACGCCGAGCCCGAGGAGCGCAGGGACCAGCGCGTCGAGCAGGTACCCCGCGAAGGAGAGCGAGAGCTCCTGCCCGATCAGCATGTTCTGCGGGTTGCCGATCAGGGTCGCCGCCGAACCCACGTTGGCGGCTGCCGCGAGCGCGAGGAGGAAGGGCAACGGCGCGTAGCCGCGCCGCCCGCAGCCCTCCACCAGGAGGGGCGTCATGGCCAGGCAGACGATGTCGTTGGCCAGCAGCGCCGAGAGCAGGCCCGCCAGGCCCGTCACCAGCGCCAGCAGGGCGCGCGGGCCGACCGGGGCTTCGGCGACACGCCGCGTGACCGCCGCGTAGAAGCCGCCCAGGCGCAACTGGGCCGAGACCACCATGAGGCCCGCCAGCAGGCCCAGCGTGCCGGGGTCCACGCTGGCCCAGGCCTCGGCGGGCTCCAGGCGGGCGAGGGCCACCATGGCGATCGCGCCCAGCACGGCCACGCCTGTGCGGTCCAGCGCGAGCCCCGGCAGCCCTCCGAGGAACATGCCCAGGTAGACCAGCGCGAACACGCCGAGGGCGAGCTCCATCCCGGGATGCTACGGTCGCGGCCTGGTCCCGCCCCAAGCATGCTGGCGGCCGCGCCGGGTTGGTTCTGGGTCGGCTCGCGGCCCGCTTCTTGCGCAGGCCACCCCGCGCGGGGCCGTCCGGCCCCGGGGCGTCCCATTCCGGGGACGGCGCCCCGCCCGGGCTGTCCCCGGCGGACGACAGATCCCGGAGGATCGGAGGCACGGCCATGGGCAAGACGAAGGCGTGGGCACGGTCCCAGGCGCCGGGCGGCGCGATGCGCCCGGCCGCCCTCCTGCTGCTCCTCCTCGGCGGCGCCCTCGGCGGCTGCGGGGGCGCCGGCCCGGGGGTGGGCCGGGCGGGCGACCTCCCCGAACTCGAGGTGCTCGAGAGCGTGGGCGGCGAGGACGGGTGGGTGCGAAACGACGGGGTCGCGGACCCCCAGGGCGGCGGCCCCGCGGTGGGGGACCTGGACAACCCGACGCAGGGCCTGGCCGTGCGGATGTTCCTCTCCTTCGACCTCACCGTCCTGCCCCCCGGCGCGGTGGTGACCGGGGCGACGCTGCGCGTCTTCACCACCGGCCAGATCGGGCAGCCCTACACGGACCTCGGGCCCCTGGGCGTCGACCACGTGGACTTCGGGCCCTTGCTCGACGCCTCCGACTACGCCGGCAACACCTTGCAGCAGGGCGTCGGCGTGCTCGCCACGGAGCACATCGCGCGGTACCGCAGCCTGGACGTGGCCACGCAGGTGCAGGCCGATCTCTCGGCGGGCCGCACGCGCTCGCAGTTCCGGCTCCGCCTGCCCGTGGATTCCAACCGCGACCTCGGCCAGGACCTCGTGCTGGTCGAGGACGGCGAACGCAGCCGGGGAACCCCGAATCCGCCGCTGCTCGAGGTCCTCTACCTCCTTCCCTGACCGCGCCCGACGGCGCCCTTGGCCGCGCCCTCGAGGGCGCCCCCGCGGGCGCCCCCCGCGTCGCCCCCCGCGCGTATGCTCGCAGGGCCAATGGATCGGCCCGCCCTTCCCCCGCTCGTGCCCGGGCACAGCGCACTGCCCGCCTTCGCGTCCGTCGAGGACTGGGTCGCCGAACGGCTGGCGGAGGCGCGGGCCGACACCGCCCGCCTGCTGGACGACGCGCGCCTGGAGGCCGGCCGGATCCGGGACGCGGCCCAGGCCGCGCTCGCCCAGGTGGTGCTGGATGCGGAGCGCGAGGCCATGCGCGGCGCCGCCGACGAGGCCCGCGGGCGGCTGGCCGATGCCCGCCGGGGCCTGGAGCGCTGGGTGGAGGCCGCCGAGGCGCGCCTGGAGCCCCTGATCGAGGCGGCCGTCGAACGCCTCCTGGAGGGCTGACGCCGTGGTCGCCCGCCCCCTGATCGGCGAGGCCGGGGTCCGGCGCGACCTGGCGCACCTGGAGGTGCTGGGGCCCCGCGCGACCCTGGACCAGTGGCTGGCGAGCCTGCAGGACCTCGGGCGCTGCCACCTGGCCGACGCGCTGGCCGAACTGGAGGGCTGCCGCGGCGTCGGCCGGCCCGAACCCACGCTGGACGACCTCAAGGCCGAGATGGTGCGTTCCGAGGCGCTCACGGCGCTGCGCGCGGCGGCCCGGGTGCTGCCGCCCTCCCCGGCCCGCCCCACGGGCGAGCCCCGCCCGGCCTGGAGCCTCGGCCCAGGCGAGGTGGGCGCGGCGGCCCTGCTGGCGCTGCGCGACGAAGCCCGCGCGCTCGCCGAACGGCTGCGGGGACGCCTGGAGGCGCTGCGCGACGCGGAGGCCGCCGCCGACCGCCTGGACGCCCTGCGGGCGGGGGTGGGGACGCTCGAACGAGCGGGCGAAGGCAGCGTCAGCGGGAGCGTGTGGCGCTGTCCGCCCGGGCGGCGCCGGCGCCTGGCGCGGCGCCTGGCACGCCTCGGGCAGGCGACCCTGGCGGGCCGCGGGGAACGGGGCGAGGTCCTCCTGCAACGCGCCAGCGCCCCGCCGGACGCCGCCGCGCAGCAGGCCGGAGAGGCCGCGGGGGCGCAGTGGTTCGAGTTCCCCGCCGGCTGGCGCGCCCGCCGGCTGGGCGAGGTGCGCACCCAAGCCGACCTGGAGTGGCTGGGCTGCCAGCGCGCGCTGGGCGACGCCCAGGCCGCGTTGCGCGCGGCCGTCGCCGAGGTGGGCCCGCGCGGGCGCCTCCTCCTGGACTCGCTGGAGGAGGCCGAGCAACGCCGGCGGGCGCGCCACCTGCTCGCCGCCACGCCCCACCTGGTGGCCGCGCGGGTCTGGGTGCCGCGGGCGCACGAGGGCGCGGTCCACGACGCGCTGGCCGCGGCGCACGGGGACCACGTGGTCGTGCGAGCGCTCGCGCCCGCCGACGACGCCCCGACCCTGCGCCGCCACGGCGCGGCCGCCCCGCTGCGCGCGCTGGGAGGCCTCCTCCCGGCGCGCCTTGGCGACGCCTCGCTGGCGGCGCTCCTGGCCCTGGCCGCGCCGCTGGCCGTGGGCTGGGCCTGGGCGGACGTGGCAGGAGGACTCCTGCTGCTGCTCGCCGGCGCGCTGCTCGGGCGCCGCGAGGCGGCCGAGGCCGGCGCCCCGCGCCGCGACACCGCCCTGCTGGCCCAACTCGCCGGCCTCGCCGCCCTGCTCTCCGGCGTGCTGCACGGCGGGGCCTTCGGCCAGGCCGGGCAGGCCTGGTTCGGGGCGGGCTGGGGCTGGCTGGGCGGGGCGGAGCCCGGCGGCCCGTGGGCGATGCTCGCGCGCCTGATGCAGGCGCTGGCGGCCGGGGCCGGCGCGCTCGCGGGGTACGGCCTCCTGATCGGGCAGCGCCGGGCCGCGTTGCGCGCGCTGGCGCTGGCCGGCCTGCTCGGCGCGGCGGCGGCGGCTCCCGGCGGGGGCCCCCTGGCCCAGGCCGCCGGTTGGGTGGGGGTGGGGGCCGCGCTCGCCGTGCTGCTCCTGGAGGGGGCGCGCGGCTTTGCCGGCACGCTCCTGATGGACCTGGTCGGGACGCTGCGTCTGGCCGGCGTGGGCGCCGCCGCGCTGCTGCTCTTCGACCAGGTGAGCGTCGGGTGGCTCGCCGGATCGACGCTGGCCTTCGTGCTCGGGCCCGCCGTGCTGCTCCTTGCCGCGCTCGTCGCGGTGCTGGACCCCGCGCACCTGGCCATGGGCGTGCCCTACGACCTCGCGTTCGGCGCGCGCAGCCCGCGGCGCCCCTTCGAGGCCTTTGCGCGCCGCCTGCGCGAGGCCGGGGAGCGCTGAAGGTGGTCGCGCCCAACCGCCTCGACAAGTTGGTCGCCCTGCTGGTGGACGACGCCGAACGCGAGGTCGCCCGCGAGCGGGACCGGGCGCTGGGCGAGGCGCGCCGGCAGATCGCCGCCGCCGAGGACGAGGCGGCGCGATGGCGCCGGGCGGCGGCCGAACTGGGCCGCCTGCGCGGGCGCGCGGTGGACCAGGCCGAGGCCGAGGCGGCCCGCCGCGAACTCGAGACCCTGCGGGAGCGCGCCATCGAAGCGCTCGGCGAGCGCTTCCTCGCGCGCGTGCTCCTCGCGCTGGGGGCCCGGGCCGAAGGCCCGGACCGGGCCGGGGTGCTCGCCCGGTGGGCCCGCCCGGCGGCGGCCCGCGTGACCGGCCCCGTGGAGGTCTTCTGCGCCCGGCGCGACCGCGACGCGGTGTACGAGGCCCTGCTCGGCGCCGGGCTCGACGACTTCCGCGTGCTGGCCGACCACCGTGTGCACGCCGGCTTCGTGGTCCGCGACCTGGACGGCCGCACCGTGGTCGACCGCCGGCCCGAGGCGCTCGTGGCCGAGCGCCGGGCGGAACTCCTGGCCGGGCTGGCCGCGCAGGTGCCGGCCTTCGGGCCGGGCCCCCTGGACGGCGCGGCGCCGGCCGCGCCCGAGGCCGCCGCCCCGGCCGCGGACGCTGCGGCGGACCCGACCCGGGCCGGGATACACTCCCGGAAGCTGCCCCCGCTCAGAAGAGGCAGCCAAACATCTCCTCAACCTTCCTACCCGTATAACCGCCAGGGAAAGTAGCCAAATACTTGTGTTATTCCGTACAATATAAGGTATGCAACTGAATTGGATTGACCTCGTTATCATCGCGTTTATCGCTTACGAGATTTACCGCGGGTGGGAAAGCGGTTTTGCCGCGCTTCTGGCAAATTTAGGGTCATTCTTGGCCTCATTGTGGCTTGCGGTCCGCTATCATGCCGTTGTCGGAAATTTCTTTGTCACAAAATTTGGGGTAGCCCCCATGTGGAATGACGTCGTGGGATACGTCGTGATTGCATTAGCATCGCAGGCTGTGCTCGAAGAAATTTTTACATTAGCGGTCGGGAGGCTTCCCAAGAAGTTTCATACATCAAAAGTAAATCATTGGCTGGGTAGCGCATTATCTTCGGTAAACGCATGTATTATTGTCGCTTTCTTTCTCTTGCTTATTCTTTCGCTGCCATTGCGGGGAACGGTGAAGCAGGACATACGGAACTCGACTATAGGTAGGTGGTTTGTGGTGTTATCCGAACAGTATGGCGGAGAAGTGCAGTCTTCGCTTGAAGAGTTTGCGCGCGAGGCCCGGCGGTTTTTGACCGTTACGCCGGGAAGCCATGAGCGGCTGCCCGTCGATGTGCCGGAGCAGGGAATATCGTTTACTGTGGATCCAGCGACCGAAGCGCAAATGGTGACACTCGTAAACAAGGAACGCGCCGAAAATGGGCTTCCCGCACTTCAGATGGATCGTGATATTACCGAAGTATCGCGGGGCAAAAGCCGTGACATGTTTGAGCGGCGCTATTTTTCGCATTACGATCCGGATGGTAACAATGCGGCTGACAGGATGAATGACGCGGGTATTTCGTATGCGGTAGTCGGGGAAAACCTGGCGTATGCCCCCAATCTTACCAGCGCACATGAAGGCCTGATGAACAGTGAAGGGC
>JAPKHB010000112.1 GCA_026647295.1 Planctomycetota bacterium
CGGGCCGTGGAAGAAGCCGCTCACGGCCCCGAGCGCGCGCTGGACCGGCCCCAAGGCCACGCCGAGGAGCCCGCGGCCCACCCCCCGGTACAGCGCGTCGGCGTCCAGGTTGACGCCGCGCAGCTCCGGCGGGTACAGCCGCGTGCGCATCAGGAAGGTGAAGGCCAGCGCCGAGAAGAAGAGGACCTGGACCTGCGTGACGACGTGGGTCAGCGTGTACGGCTCGTAGTCCACCGCGAACGGCAGGTGGGCGTACAGGGCCTCGGGCCACACCCCCAGACCCAGGCAGAAGGCCGCGGCGATCCCCATCGCGGCCAACATGTTCCACGGCGCCTCCTTGGGGCGCAGCCCCGAGTCGTGCTGGAAGAAGGCGAAGAAGGGGATCTTGATGCCGGCGTGGTGGAACACGCCCGCCGCGGCGAAGAGCAGGCCGAGCCAGACCAGCGTATGGCCCTCGACCGCGGCGGCGCTCAGGATCATCGACTTCGAGATGAACCCGCTGGTCAGCGGAAAGGCCGAGATCGACGCCGCGCCGACGCAGCACAGGCCCGTGGTCCAGGGCATGGTCCGGTGCAGGCCCCCCAGGTCCGTTCCGCCGCTGCGCCCGGTCCGGTGGAGCACCGCCCCCATGGCCATGAAGAGCAGCGCCTTGTACAGGATGTGGCAGAACGCGTGGGCGGCCACCCCGTTGAGGGCCAGTTCCGTGCCGATGCCGATCCCGCACACCATGTAGCCGATCTGGTTGATCATGCTGTAGCACAGCACCCGCCGGAGGTCGTTCTCGATCACGGCGTAGAAGATCGGGAACACGGCCATCAGCAGGCCGATCCAGATCAGCGGCTCGGCGCCCGGGAATCCGCGCGCCAGCGCGTAGACGGCGAGCTTCGTCGTGAACGCGCTCAAGAACACGGCCCCGCCGGGCGTGGCCCGCGGGTAGCCGTCCACGATCCAGCCGTGCAGGAGCGGCCATCCGCACTTGAGCCCGAAGGCGAGGAAGATGAGCCAGGCGCCGGGGGTGGTGTCGAGCGACATGGCCTCGAAGCGCAGCGACCCGGTGCCGGCGGCGAACTGCGCGAGCCCCGTCAGCAGCAGCAGGCCGGAGACGAGCTGCACCATGAGGTAGCGGTACGCCGCAGCGCGCGAGGCGGCGGACGGGCGGGCCAGGATCTGGAACGTCGAGGCGAGGGCCACGAGCTCCCAGCAGACGAAGAGCGTGACGAGGTCGCCGGCGAACACCGCCCCGATGCTGCTCCCGGCGTAGACGAGCGCGCTGGGCAGTTCCACGCGGTGGGGTGAGTACAACGCGTACAGGACGCCCAGGAACGCGGCGATGTGGAAGATGACGCCGAACACCCGGCTGAGCGCGTCCACGCGGAACACCGTGAGCGTGGCCCCGAAGGCCTCGACGTGCAGGTGCTCGCCCGCCGGCGCCGCCAGCAGCAGGGCGAGGCCGGCCAGCGGCGCCGCCAGGGCGCACAGCGCCCGCAGGCGGCCGCGCGTGAGCGCGACCAGGACGCCCCCCAGCAGGAGCGCGGCGGCGGGAGGGATCTCACTCATCGGCCGCCGCCTCCGGGCGCAGGACCACCTGACGCAGCCCCTTGGCCACCATCACCAGGAGCACGCACGACACGAACCCGTAGACGCCGTAGAAGCCCCACCCGTCGAAGCGCTCCTCCACGGCGCTGTGCAGGTGCCGGGTGTAGAGCAGGTCCACCCCCAGGAGGAGCGCGCAGGCGAGGTACAGCCCGCCCACGATGCGCCGGACGTTGGCCGGCCGCTGGAACCAGCCCGGAGCCTCGTCGGGCGCCCGGACCGGCACCGCGGGGGTCGCCGGGTCGACGTCGGGAGGCACGCGGGGGCCGGGGGACGGCGTCATTCGGCGCCTCCGAAGGCGGCGTGCGCGACCGCGCGCGCCAGGTCGAGCAGGGGACCGTGCCCCAGGAAGAGCCCCACCGTCCCCAGCGCCGTCAGGGACAACGCCAGCACGCAGGGCCAGGGGGCCTCGTGGACGCCGGCCTCCGTGCCGGCCGGGAGCGGGCGGAAGAACGCGCGCCACAGGATCGGCAGGAAGTAGGCGGCGTTGAGCAACGCGCTCGCGACGAGGACCGCGAGGACGACCGCCCCCGCCGGGTCGGCCGCGGCACCCCGCACCAGGAAGAGCTTGCTCACGAACCCGGCCGTGGGCGGAAGCCCGATCATCGACAGCGCGCCGATGGCGAAGGCGGTCAGGGTGATCGGCATCCGGCGGCCGATGCCGTCCAGTTCGCTCACGCGGGTCTTGTGGCACGCGAGGTAGATGGCCCCCGCCCCGAAGAAGAGGGTGATCTTCGAGGTGGCGTGCATTCCGATGTGAAGCAGGCCCCCCACGGCGCCCGCCCCCGTGCCCAGGCCGACGCCCAGCAGGACGTACGAGAGCTGGCTGACGGTCGAGTACGCCAGGCGCCGCTTGAGGTCGTCCTGGGCGAGCGCGATGAGCGAGGCCACGACGATGGTGAAGCACGCCACGCCGACCAGGAGGTCGTCGGCGCCGATCCGCGCCATCGTCTCGGGGCCGAAGACGTGGAACACGACCCGGCTGACGCCGAACACGCCCATCTTGACCACGGCCACGGCGTGCAGCAGCGCGCTCACCGGCGTCGGCGCGACCATCGCGGCCGGCAGCCAGCCGTGCAGCGGCAGGGCGGCGCACTTGGCCATGCCGTACACCAGCAGCAGGAAGGCGAGCACCAGGGTGCCGTCGGCGGCGGCGACGCCCGCGAGCAGGCCGCCGGGGGCGAAGTCGAGCGTGCCGGCCAGGTGGTAGACCAGGAAGAGGCCGGGGAGCAGCAGCCCGATCGAGGCGCCGAGCAGGAGGGTCAGGTACTTGCGCGCGCCCGCCCGCGCCGCGGGGGTCTGGGCGTGGATCACCAGGGGGTAGGTACACAGCGAGAGCACCTCGTAGAAGGCGAAGAGGCCGAAGAGGTTCGCGCTGAAGGCGGCCCCCATGACGGCGGCGATCGCGAGCGCAAAGCAGGCGTAGAAGCGCGTCTGGCGCGGCTCGTCATGCGCCCGCATGTAGCCGATCGAATAGAGCGTGTTGAGGATCCACAGGCCGCTCGCCACGAGGGCGAAGACCAGCCCGAGGGCGTCGACGCGGAAGGAGAGGGCGAGCCCGGGGGCGAGCGAGAAGCCCTCCCAGGCGAGCGTCTCCCCGGCCCGGTGCCGCGCGTAGAGCCACAGGACCAGGGCGAAGTTGACCCCGGCGGTCGCAAGGCTCACGCCCTCGCGCAGGTTCGGCCGCCGGCGCGCGGCGACCACGCCCAGCAGCCCGAGCAGGCACACCAGCGGCGGCAGGCCGGGGCCGAGCCCCGCGAGGTCGAGCCCGCCCAGGAGGGGGACCGCGCCGCTCACAGGAGGGCCTCCGCCGCGGCCTGGGCCACCGGAAGCGCGAGCGGGGCCACGCCCAGCACGAGGCACGCCGCGCCCAGGACGAGGGAGGGGGCGCGCATCGACCAGGGCACGTCCTCGGCCACCGGCCCGTCCTCGTCGGCGAACCAGGCGAGTTGGAGCAGGCGCCAGGCGTACACGGCCGTGAACAGCGAACTGGCCAGGAGCACCGGGATCACGGCCCACTGCCCGGCCTCGAGCGCGCCGCGGGCGAGGTACCACTTCGTCAGGAACCCGGCCGTGAGCGGCACCCCGACCATGGAGCAGGCGGCGACCGTGAGCAGCATGGCCGTGAGGGGGGCGCGGCGGCCGAGGCCCTTCAGGGCGGCCACCTGGGTGGTCCCGGCCCGGTAGGCCAGTGCGCCGGCCACGCAGAACAACGCCCCCTTGGCCGCCGCGTGGTTCCAGAAGTGCAGGAAGCTCCCGGTCAGGCCGTCGGCGTTGTGCAGGGCGAGGCCGAGCACCACGTAGCCGATCTGCCCCACGCTGGAGTAGGCCAGCAGCCGCTTCAGGTCGTGCTGGCGGATCGCCAGGAGCGGCCCGACCACGATGGCCGAGCAGGCCATCACCAGCAGCGCGTCCCGCACGACCGGCAGCCCCGTCTCGAGGAAGCGCACGCCGAACACGGTGAAGGCGACGCGGTACAGCGCGTAGGCGCTCACCTTGGTGGCCGTCGCGGCCAGGAACACGCTGGTGGCGCTGGGAGCCTCGGCGTAGGCGCCCGGTTGCCAGCCGTGCAGCGGGAAGAGGGCCATCTTGAGCGCCAGCCCGACCGTGAAGAAGGCGAACGCGGTGCGGATCACGCTCGAGTCGTAGAGCTGGGGCTCGCGGGCGAAGACGGCCGCGATGTCGGCCATCGCGAGCGTGCCCGTGGCCATGTAGAGGTGGCCGATCCCCAGCAGGATGAAGGTGGCCCCGAGGCTGCCCAGGATCAGGTACGAGTACCCGGCGTAGAGCGCCTGCCGGCGCCGCCCCATCGCGATCAGCACGTAGGCGGTGATGGACGCGATCTCGAGGAAGACGTAGAGGTTGAAGACGTCGCCCGTGATGGTGATGCCCATCAACCCCGCGGCCATCAGGAGGAACACCGAGTAGTAGCCCGTCACGGCCGGCGGGCGGATCTCGCGGGCCGTCGAGCGCCGCATCCACAGCGCGACCAGGAAGGCCACGCCCGAGAGCATCGTGAGCACCAGGGCGTTGAGCCGGTCCACGACGTATTCGATGCCCACGGGGGCGGCCCAGCCCCCGAGCGCGTAGCGGATCGCCTCGCCCTCGGGCAGGGCATGGGCCCGGACGAGCAGCCGCACGCAGCCCGCGAAGGCGAGCAGCAGGGCGAGGGCGACCAGCCCCCAGGCGGCCCGCCGCCCGGCCAGCGGGACCAGCAGCGCCGCGAGCAGCGGCACGACGATCACCAGCGCCGGCAGCTGGGCGTCCACGGCCTACTCCCGCGCCCCGGCGGCGTCCGCGGCGGCTTCCTGCGCCTCGGCGCGGGCCGACTCGGCCTCCTCCTGCGCCTCGTCCGAGGCCAGGATCTCCCCCTCGTCCACCGTGCCGTAGGCCTCGCGGATGCGCACGACCAGCGCGAGCGCCACCGCGGTCACGCTCACGCCCACCACGATGGCCGTGAGCATCAGCACGTGGGGCACGGGGTTCTCGTAGGGGACGCCCTCGGCCCCGGGCGGCCGGTCGGTCCACACGACCGGGGCCGTGGCGCCGTCGATCTTCCCGATGCTCAGGTAGAAGAGGAACACCGCGGTCTGCAGGAGGTTGAGCCCGATCACCTTCTTGACCAGGTTGCCCTTGGCCAGCACCGCGTAGAGGCCGATCATCATCAGCAGGATGTAGATCGCGTAGTTGTAGTGCGTGGCGAGCCAGCCGAGGACGTCGGCGAACGCCGCGGGCCCGGGAACCGCCGCCGCGGGCCCGGCGGGGGGGAGGAGCGGGCCGCCCGCGTCAGGCACGGTCGGCCTCCTCGCCCACCCGGTCCACGCGCGCCTGCACGCGCGCGGGGCGGGCCATCTCGAAGAAGAGGGTGGCCATGGCGGCGCTCACGGTCACCATGACCCCCACCTCGATCCCGATCAGGCCGTAGTGGTGCCAGTGGCGCCGGACCTCGGGGTCGTCCGACCCCGCCAGGGCGCCGTATTCGAGGAAGGCCCCGCCCGCCAGGAGGGCCGCGAGCCCGATGCCCAGGTAGATCAGGCAGCCCAGGGGCAGCAGCGGGTCGAGCAGGCGCGCGGGCGCCGCCCGCCGCCCGTAGCCCCAGCCGTTGGCCAGGCCGAGCAGCACGAAGCTGCTGGCGAAGATCACGCCGCCCTGGAAGCCCCCCCCGGGCCCGTCCTCCCCGTGCCCGAGCACGTAGAGCGCGTAGAGCTGGATGAAGGGGACGCTGCGGCGCGCGATGTAGCGCACGATCAGGCTGTCGGTGCTCCTCACGGCGCCTCCTTCGGCCCGCGCCAGCGCCCCGCCTGGCGCAGCACGAGGACCACGCACAGGGCCGCCGTGAAGATGACGATCGTCTCCCCCATCGTGTCGTAGCCGCGGTAGTCCCCGAGCACCGGGGTCACGACGTTGGCGGCCCCCGTGTCGGCCGGGGCGTGCCGGAGGTAGTGCTGCGCCACCGAGCCGGCCCGGTTCGCCGGCGCGGCGGGGTCGCCGATCCGGGGCATGTCGCGCGCGCCGTAGAGGAGGGCGGCGGCCGTGAGGCCCACGACGAGCAGCGCCATCGTGCGGGCGGAGAGCAGCGGGCGGTCCGGGCGCTCGGCCAGCGCGGCGCGGTGCTCGGCCAGGCGCCACAGCGCCGGCTTGAGCAGGGGGCTCACGCCGGGGCCCTGTTCGCGCCGGCCGACCCGGTTGACGGCGGCCAGCAGCAGCACGGTGCTCACGCCCGCGCCGACCGCGGCCTCGGTGAAGCCCACGTCCAGCGCGTTCATCCGGCACCACAGGAGCGCCATGAGCAGGCTGTAGGCGCCGAGGACGGCCGCCGCGCCCAGCAGGTCCTTCAGGCGCACCGCCGCCAGCGCCAGCGCCACCAGGATGGCGAGGATCAGGTCCTCCATCACGCCCCCGGCTCCCGCGGGGCGCCCGGATCCTGGCCCCCGCGCACCCAGGGCACGATGCCCGAGACCCAGCCGGCCCGGGCGAGCGCGTGCGTGGCCGTCGGGTTGAAGATGAAGATGAAGAAGACGATCAGGACGAGCTTGACGACCAGCGTGAGGTCGCCGCCCAGGCACAGGAGGCCCGCGAGGACCAGGGCCTGGCCCAGCGTGTCGCCCTTGCCCGCGGCGTGCAGGCGCGTGTAGAAGTCCGGGAACACCGCCACGCCGAAGGCCGTGGCCAGCATGAGCAGCGAGCCCAGGCCGATGGCCGCCGCGGCGACGATCTCCAGGACGCTCACGCCTCCTCCTCCACCGGCTCGCCCCGGCGCACGCGCCCCTCGTAGTAGCGCAGCACCGCGATCGTCCCCACGAAGTTGATGAGGGCGTAGGAGAGCGCGATGTCGAGGAAGAAGCCCGGCCGACCGGCCAGGTAGCCGACCAGGGCGAGGAGGATGATCGTCTTGGTGCCGATCACGTTCACGGCGACGACGCGGTCCAGGAGGCGCGGCCCGACGATCACCCGCCGCAGGAGCACCAGCACCCCGAGCAGGATCACGACGACGGCGGCGGCGAGGGCGACCGGCACCTAGGCGCTCCCTTCCAGGCGCCGCACGCGGCGCACCATCGCGCCCTCGGCGAGGTCGGCCGCCGCCTCCGGCGCGATGGCGTGGACGATGAACTCGCCGCCGGCCACCTCCACGGTGACCGTGCCGGGCGTCAGGGTGATCGAGTTGGCCAGCGTCACCTTGCCGAACTCGCTGGCGAGCCCGGGCCGAAAGCGCACCACCTGGGGGTCGACGCGCCGGATCCCGAGCACCCGGAGCAGCACGTCGTAGTTGGCCAGCGCCACCTGCCAGAGCAGCCAGGGGGAGTAGGCCAGGAGGCCGAAGAGGCGGCGCAGCCCGCGACCGAGCGGCCCGCCCGCTGTGAGGTAGCGGTGCGAGAGGGCGGTGACGAACGTCACGCTGACCGCCCCGAAGAGGAGGTGGATCAGGTCGAAGAAGCCGCTCAAGCCCAGCCACAGGCCGGCCAGCAGCAGCCAGGTGACGACGAAGCCCACGCGACCGACCTCCCGTCCCGGCGGGGCCGGGCTCCCTGCTGCGCGCCTGGCGCGGCGTGCGCCAGGGCGCCCGCGCCGGCGCGGAGCCTACTGCCGGCGGGGGCAACGCAAAAGCGCAACTGCGGGCCGGGCGCGCGCCCTCGGACGCGGCCGGGCTACGCCGGTGGGGTGCCCAGCGTCGCGTGGATCCAGCGCCACAGGAGGCCGCGCTCGGCCGCGCGTCCCGGCGCGCCGAGCGGTTCGTCTTCGAGGGCAAAGCGCGTGCCCACGCGGCCCGAGCCCAGTTCGCGCCGGGCGATGCCGAGGCGGACCTCGCGGGGCGACCCCTCCGCGGGGTGGGGCTCCGCCTCGCGCGGATGCTCGTCGAGCAGCCAGAGCAGGGCGCGCAGGTCGCGCCGGTCGGGCTGCGGGCCGGCGAGGTCGTAGGTGAGGACCCCGCCGGGCCCGCCCGCCTCCCGGACCCTTAGCACGGTGGCCCGGGCGCCGGGCGGCGGCCAGCGCCAGCCGGCCGGGTCGGGGCGGGGGGACGGGGGGCTCACGCGGGCCAGCCTGCCCCCCCGGCGGGGGCGATCAAGCCCGGGCCCCGCCCTGGTCGAAAGGGGAGGCGGACCCCCCGGACCTTGACCGATGTCCACCCGTGTACGCCCCCCGGCCGTGTCGTTCCTGCTCTTCGTGCTGCTGTGCGCGGGGGCGTGGTTCGCCTATTCGCACCGCGACTGGCTCAAGGGCAGCCAGACGCAGCTCCTGCCCGACGAGCAGCGCCAGGCGTTGCTGGAGCGCATCCGCGAGGAGGTCGACGCCGACCCCGCCTACGTGGCGCTGCGCGGCTCGCTCAACTGGCGGCCGAACGAGCAGCGCTACCGCCTGGACGTGACGGTGGCCGAGAACCGGGAGGCGGAGGCGCGGCGCCTGTGCCAGCGCATCGCCGAGATCATCCGGGAGCAGGCCCGGGTGGCCGCGACGGTGATCGCGTACGACGACAGCGGACGCGAGGTGGCGCGCGAGGTGCTGTAGCGCGGGAGCGCGGGAGCGCGGAGCCGGGTTCCGGCGCGCGTCCGCTTCCATGACGCCCCTCGAATGATGCACCGGAGCCTGGCTCCGTACGGTCAATCGAGGCGGGGCAGGGCGAGGGCGCTGGCGGCGCGCAGGCGGCCGCCGTGCTCGAGCGCCCCGACGGCGAAGTCGCCGCCGGCCTGCGCGCCGCGCAGCAGCCGCGCGCCGCGGGTCTCGGCCGGCCGCTCGCGCAGCGGCTCCGCCGCGCCGGCCAGGGCGTCCAGGGCGGCGCCGAGGCCCGGCGCGCCGCGGCCGGAGAGCCAGGCGGAGGGCACGTCCCGGCCCCGCAGCGTGGCCTCGATGGTGTAGCCCAGGTAGAGCCGCAGCAGCAGCGCGCGGCCCGCGCCGCCGCCCAGGTCCGCGAGTTCCAGCCCGACGAAGCCCCCGGCCGAGCCCCCGGTCACGACGAAGCCGCGCGCCTGGTCCCAGTCGAGCAGCCCCGCGTGCAGGGCCGTGGCGCGCGCGCCCCCGGCCCGCTCGAACAGCAGCCGCAGGCTCCAGCGGTCCCAGCGCGCCAGCACGCCGTCGTAGGCGGCCTGCACCAGGAGGAAGGCCGCGTCGAGCACCTGCGCGTCGCTCGCCCCGGCGGCGAGCAGCGCCCGCAGGCTCGGACCCGCGACCCAGGGCATCAGGTGCACCCGATCGTCCTCGACGCGTCGCGAGGGGTCGTGGGCGACGGTCACACAGGGCAGCAGGTGGGGCGTCTCCGCCTCCGCCGCGGGCAGCCACGCCGCGCGGGCCAGCATCCGGTCGGGGCCGCCGCCCGCCAGCAACTGTCCGTCCGGCAGGTAGATCGGCCGCCGCGTTCCGCGCACGATCGCGACCACGCTGGCGTCGTCGCGCCCGGAGAGCGCAAAGCGCAGGAGGCCGTCCCGCTGGGCCTCCAGCGGGTCCAGTGCCGCCGGCGCCGGGGCCCGCCCCGAGCGCAGCGCGCCCGCGGCCTCGGCGCCGGGCAACGCGCGCACCTCGAGCACGGCCTCGCCCGGGCGGCGCGGGTTCCACTGCCGGATCGGCGTCCAGGTGGGCAGGTCCGCGCGCCGCAGCGCGTCCAGGTCGAGCAGGTCCGCGGCCCGGGCCGTGGAGGCCACCTCGAGCGCCGCGGGGGCCGGGTCGGTGGAACTGGGCCGCACGCCGGCGACCGCCCACCACTCGTGGATGCGCCGGCGCAGCCCGCGCTCCTCCAGGTAGCGCGCCCCCTCCGGCGTCATGTGCAGCGGCGAGAGCATCGCGCTGAAGCCGGGCAGGTCCACCGGCACCGCGGGCCGCTCGGTGACGGCCTCGAAGCGCGCGCGGCGCTGCCGCTCGAGTTCCAGGCGGGCGAGCAGCGCCTGGACCTCCCCCGGGGCGGGCGCCGAGGCCGGCGCCTCGGCGGGCGCCGCCGCGGCGGGCGTCGCCGGGCGCAGCACGGGCGCGGCGCCCGGCCCG
>JAPKHB010000113.1 GCA_026647295.1 Planctomycetota bacterium
CAAGAATTTTAATCTCGGCAACTCCTACGGCATCTCGTAATTCCTTCACTTCAGATGCTCGATGCAGGCTGCGCTTCACGGCACCCGACCCGCGCCCCGCCACGGTCGAGTGGACCGTGGACGTGCCCCGGCGCCTCGTGCTCGAGGAGGTACACCGGGACGCCGCGGGGACGCCGACCCACACCGTCACCTACACGGAGCCCTTCGAGGCGCTGGGCCGCTGGTGGGCGGCCCGCGCGCTCGTGCGCGACCGCGACGGCCTGCCCGTGCGGCGCGTGGGCCTTGCGCTGCGCGCGCTCGGCGCCGAGGGCTGGGCCGCGGCCGGCGCGGCGCTGGACGCCCGCCTCGAGGCCGCCGTCGTGCTCGACGGCCGCCTGCCCCCGCGCGCCGAGGCCCTGGATGCGCGGCGCGCGGGGCGGGCCACGACCGCGACGCACCTCGCGCTCGTGCTCGCCTACGCCCGCGAGGGCCGCTGGGAGGAGGCGCGGGCCGCCTTCGAACCGCTGGCGGCGGCGCAGGCCGGCCGGCTGGGCGTCGAGTGGATGCGCGGGCCGTTGCTGCTGGACGGGCGCGCGGGCGAGGCCGCCCGCCCCTGGCTGGCCGCGTTGCGCGCGCGCCTGGACGCCTACGAGGGCGTGGACGGCGCGGCCGCCGCGTTCCGGTTGCTCAACCTCGCGGGCCGGGTCCTCGGCCCGGCCGAGGTGCTCGAGTGGCTCGACGGCGAGGCCCAGCGCCTCCAGGCCCCCGGCGCGCCGGGAGCGGCGCTTCGGCGCTGGCGCTTCGAGCAGGCGCGCGCGGAGGCGCTCGCGCGTGCGGGCCGCGAGGCCGAGGCCCGCGCCGCGCAGGAGGCGCTCGCCCGCGACTGGCCGACGCGCTGGGAGGCCCAACTCGGCTGGCACCAGGTCCTCCTCGGCGAGGAGCGCTTCGCCGAGGCCGACGCGGCCCTGGTCGCCCTGCTCACCCCGGCCGGGCGCTTCTCGCGCGCCGAGCGCGCCGGGTTGTGGAGCCGGCTCTCCGACCTGCGCCGCGAGCGCGGGCGCCTGGCCGAAGCCGAGGCCGCGCTCAAGGCCTGGGAGGCCGAGGATCCAAAGGACGCCGAGGCGACCTGGCGGCGCCTCTCGCTCGCCTACCTGCGCGGCCGCGCCGGGGCCACGGACCAGGAGGTCCTGGACCTCCTCGCGCGGCGCCCCGCCGCGGCGGACCTGCTCGATCGCGGCACCGCCGGGCCGATCGGCGCCGCCGTACGCCTCGCGCTCGGGGACGGGTGGGGTTTCCACGTGGGACGCGTGCTGCCGGAGTTCGAGCCCGCGCTGCTGGCCCTGGCCGAGCATCTGCTGGCGCTGGACGCCTGGCGGCTCGACCTCCTCGCCCAGATCACGGGCGACTGGCGCTTCCGGCGCACCAACGCGGCGGCGCGCCTCGACCTGGCCCAACGCGACCTGCTGCTGGCCCCGCGCGCGGGGGCGAGGCTGGCGCTGGAACGCCTGGCCTTCCTGATCGACCGCGACGCCTGGCGCGCCGAGGGGGCGGCGCCCAAGGCCGTGGACGCGCTCGCGCTCGACCTGCGCGCCCGGCACGACGCCGAGACGCACGCGCACGCCCGCGCCGAGGTCGCCCGCCTGCTGCTCGCCCTCCTGGAGGGCCGGGGCGCGCGCGAGGAGGCGCTCGCCTTCCGTCGGGATCGCCTCGCCTCGGCGCCGCCGGCGGACGCGCCGGCGCGGGCCCGCGAACTCTTCGACGCGCTGTTGGCGACCCCGGAGCACGATCCCGCCGCCGGGCGCGAACGCCTGCTCGAAGCGCTGGGGCTGCTCGCCCGCCTCACCGACCCCGCGCGGGGGCCCGGGGAGCAGGCCGCGCGCGCGGCAGCCGACCTGCGCCGCCTCTCGGACGACGCCTTGGCCTGGCTCAAGGCCCGCGGTCTGCCGCCGGCGGCCGAACAGGCGGCCTGGCCGCGGGCCGAGCGGCTCGAGCGCGTGAAGGCGGCCACGCAGGCGGCCCGCCGCGAGTGGATCGCGATCCTGGCCGAGGCCCACGCCCCCGAGGCGGCCGAACCCTGGCGTGAGGTCGAGCGCCTGGGCCATGCGGTGGAACTGGGCGAGGACCTTCCGACCCACCTGGCAAGGGCGCGCGCACTCCTGCTCGGCCCGGCGGCATTTGCAGAGCACCCCGCCGGGCGCGTCTGGCGCGAGCGGGTCGCCGTCGCGCTGGCCTACGGCGCCGCGCGGCGCAACGCGCCGCAGGGCGCGGTCGAGTCCGCCCTCTCGGCCTTCGACGAACTCGGCGCGCGCGCGCCCACCGACGAGGCGGCGCGCGAAGCGCTCCCCGAGGGGGCCCGCCCGCTGGACTGGCGCTACCACACGTTCCGGCTGTTGCTCGCCGTGGACCGGCCCGAGGAACTCCTGCACCGTCTGGCCGCCTGGGACGAGCCCGCCAGCGCCGAGGTGCGCTGGCGCGTGGCCCGCGC
Source organism: Planctomycetota bacterium (assembly GCA_026647295.1). Classification (GTDB taxonomy): domain Bacteria; phylum Planctomycetota; class PLA2; order PLA2; family JAEUHO01; genus JAPKHB01. The sequence continues at coordinate 2,465 of JAPKHB010000113.1, forward strand.
CACGCTCGAGGCCGAACTCGGCCGGCTCGCCGAGGCCGCCCGCCGCCTCGAGGCGGCGGCGGCGCTCGGCGAGCCGGGCGCGGCCGCGTGGCTCGCGCTGGCCGAGTGGCACCTCGCGCTCGGCGAGGACGCGCGCCGTGCGCACGCCCTGCGCGCGGCCTACGCGGCCCTGCCCGAGGGCGACCTGGCCAACCGGCTGGGGGGCCACGCCCCGCGGCGCCGCCCGGCGACCGGCGGCAGCCACGTCGAGCCCGAGACGCTGCCGATGCTCTCGGCGCTGATGCGCAAGGCCCGGGCGCCGGCCGCCTACCAGTGGATCGTCGAGCGGCTCTACGGGGGCAGCCGGGACTTCCGCGTCCTGGGCGCGGCGAGCGACGGCCTGCTCGGGCACGCCCCCGAGCCGGGCTACGCCTACCTCGACGTCCTCGGCCGGCTCGTCGACGGCGTGAACGAGGAGGCCACGCTCGCCGAGTGGGCCCGGGCGCTCGAAGCGCTGGCGGGGACGGCCGCGACGCCGGGCGAGCGCCGCCGCATCGACCTCCTGCGCGCGCGCGTGCTGGCCCGGGCCAGCCAGGCGACGCGGGGCGACCCGGCGCACGGCGAGCAGGCGCTGGCCCTGCTCGCCGGCGCCCTGGCCGGCCCCTTCGAACCGGGCGAACGCCGCCACGTCGCCGCCTGGCTGCGCTCGCTCGGCCGCATCGAAGACCCGCGCGCCGCCCGCGCCCTGGTCGCCCACCTGGGGCGGCTGGTCCGCGAGGCTTCGGGCGCCGAGCGCGTCCAGGTGGGCCACGCGCTGGCCGACGTCCTCTGGGGGCACGGCGAGCGGCGCGACGCGCTCGAACGCATCGAGGCCGTCGTGGCCGAGGGACGTGGCCTCGAAGGCGCCGAGGCCGCCCGGGCGACCGGGGAGGCCGAGGCGGCCTGGGTCGGCTGGCTCACGGAGGCGGGGCACTTCCTCGAGGCCGAGGCGATCGTCCTCGCGCGGCTCGCGCGGGCGCCGCATCCACGCGCGCGCCGCGAGGTCGAGGACCAGGCGGACGCGATCCGCCGGCGCGCCTTCGAGGCCGGCGGCCGGGTGTCCCTCGGCCAGGGCGCGGCGCTCTTCGACGCCCTGCTGGCGCGCTGGGACGCGCGCCTGCGCGCCGAACCCGCCCATGAGGGCCGGCGCGTGCGCGAGGTGGCCGAACTCTTCGAGGCGGCCCACAAGCTCGGGCGGCTGCCCAACCTCGGGCCGCGCTTCGAGGCCTGGGCGCGCGCGACGCTTCCCTGGCTCGCTGAGGCGGTGCCGCTCGCGGCGGCGGGCCACGCCGAGCGCCTCGCCCGCACCCTGTGGCAACTCGTCTCGCCCGGGGCCGCGCTCGGCTACCTGCTCGACGCGCTGGACCAGGAGCCCGCCTGGCTCGGGCGCGCCGAGAGCGACCTGTGGCGCGGGGCCCACGGCCTCCTGGCGCTGCTGCGGGCCAAGGCGGGCGCCATCGGGGCGCTCGAAGGGCGCCTGCTCCCGCGCGTGCGCGCCGCGCTGGACCTGTGGCTGCGCGAGGGCGGGCGCGCGGAGGGGACCGCGTTCTGGAGCGCGGGCAACAGCGCGTTCTGGGCGGAGCGGGCGGGCGACTTCGTCGCCACCGCGCTGCGGGTGGCCGAGTTGCTGCCCGAGGACGCCGCAGCCACGCAGCGCGCCGCGCAGGTGCTGCGCCACAACCTGCGCCGCCGGCGCGAGGCGATCAGCGTGCTGCTCGCGGCCCAGGCGCGGGGCGCGCTGCCCGAGGGCGACCGGCGCACGCTGGCGCTGTGGCTCACCGAGGACGAGCGCCACGCCGAGGCGCTCCCGCTGTGGGCCGCGCTGGCGGCCGAGCGCCCCGAGCGCCTCGACCATGCGATCCAGCACGCGCACAGCGTGGGGCGCGTCGAGGGCGGCGCGGCGGCGCTCGTGCGGTTGGAGGCGATCGAGGGCGCCTGGAAGGCGCGGGGGGCCTACGACGAGGGCGTCGCCTTCGCGCTCGGGGAACTCGCGGCCCGGCTCGCGCTTTCCGCGCGGGCCGCGGGCTGGATCGAGGACGCGATCGCCCGCCGCATCGAGGCGACGGGCTACGCCGGCGGGCGCGACGATCGGCTCTCGCGCTACTACGGCGCCCTGGCCACGGCGCGGGCGGCCGAGGGGCGCACCGACGAGGCCGTGGCCGCGGCCAGCGCCGGACTGTTCTCGGCCAATCCGTCCAACCGCCGCGCGCTCGAGCGGGCGACCAAGGACCTCGAAGAGGCCCTGCGCCGCGCCCAGGACCTCGGCGCCTGGGTCGCGCGCTACGAGGCGCGCGTCGCGCGGGAGGGCGCCGACGCCCCCGTGCTGCGGCGCACGCTGGCGCGCGTGCTGCGCGAGCGCGGCGACCTCGCCGGCGCGGCAAGGCACCTGGAGGCGGCCGTGGAGGTCGAGCCGGGCGACCCCACGTTGTGGAGCGACCTCGTGGCCGTGTACGACGCGGCGGGTCAGGGCGAGGCGGCGCTCGCCGCGCGCCTGCGTTCCGTGGCCGCGGCGCCGTACGACCTGGAGGCCTACCTCGACCTCGGGCGGCGCATGGACGCGCTCGGACGCGCGGACGCGGCCGAACGCGCGCGCAGCACGCTCGTCGAGATGGCCCCGCACCAGCCCGACGGCCACCGCCTGCTGGCCGGCTTCCTGGAAGGCGCCCGGCGCCATGAGGAGGCGCTCGGACGCTGGGAGCAGGTGGTGCGCACCGACCCCCTCCGCGGGTCCGGCTTCCTGTCGCTCGCCCGCGTCCAGATCCGCCTGGGCCGCACGGCCGAGGCGCGGGCCACGCTCGAACACGTGCTGGCGACGGCCTGGGTCGAGGAGCGCGCCGAGGTCCACGCCGAGGCCGGTCGGCTGCTGGCCTCGCTCGGCCGCTGATCCGGGCCCGGCGCGGCGGCGCTACCATGGGGCCGATGGCCCCGCTCGCGCCCACCACGGAGCCCCGGGTCGAGGAGCAAAGCGCCCTGGCCCCGCGCTGGAAGGTGCTGCTGCACGACGACGACACCACCACGATGGACTTCGTGGTCTGGCTCCTGGTCAAGGTGTTCGCCAAGGAGCCCGAGGAGGCCGTGCGGCTGATGCTCGAGGTGCACAACGAGGGCCAGGCCCTGGTCACGGTCACCTCGCTCGAGCGCGCCGAACTCTACGTCGAGCAGGTCCACTCCCTGGCCCGCCCCCGCGGCTTCCCCCTCACCGCGAGCGCCGAGCCCGAGTAGGCCCCGGCCGGGGCCTGCGCCCCCCCGCCCCCCGTCCGGGGGGCCGGCGGGGGCCCGGGCCCTGGGGGGGGCGGCGGTCGCGGGCTGAAGGCGCCCGGGCGGGCAGCCGATCCCCTGGGAGAGGCCCCCCGGTGAAGGCGGAGGCGGCCCGCCGATTGACAGGCGGGCCCCAGCGCCGGACAACGGGGGGGAACCGAGGGAGCGCCGGAAGGTGCCGGAGGACCTATGCGGACCACTGTGCCGAGCCTGATCCTGGCCCTGGGGGCCTTCGCCATCCTCCTGGGCGGCTGCCAGTCCGGGAACCGCGGCGGCGCCAACTGCTGCGTGAGCTGGGACTTCTACAAGCCCTGCGACCTGGTCGAGGGCCGCGCCACGCGGGACTGCTGCGGCCAGACCGTCGTGACCACCTGCGGCCCGGTCCCCTGCGGCCCGGGGATCGTCCTCACCCGCACGCTGGCCGTGCCGGCGCAGTCAGCGCCGGTGGGCGGGACGGTGATCCTCGAGGATGCCCCGGCTCCGGAGCCGGTCGCCCCCCCCGCCGAAGGCGAGTAGCGCGCGCGGCCGGGCGCCCGGTCAACGCACGACCAGCGTCCAGGTCCAGCGGTCCTCCAGGAGGCCGCGCTCGTCCTTGAGGACCCAGGGCCGGCGCTCCTTGCGCGGGCGCGCGGGGTCCCAGGCCACGGCCGTGAGCAGGTAGCGGCCCGGCTCGAGCGGCGGGACCTGCAGTTCCGCGTAGCGCCCGAGTTCCTTGTCGCGCCGCCAGCGCACCGGGACCTCGGTGCCCGCGGGCAGCGGGTCCTGCGCCGTGCCGCGCGCGCGGCGCACGAGGTCCGGGCGCTGCCCGAGGGCGACGGGCAGCGAGGACGGCGCCCGCGACCGGTCCAGGCCCAGCCGCTTGCGCAGGCGGGCCTCGAAGGGGTCGAGCCCCTCCGGGTCGGCCTCGGGGTCGTAGCCGGTTTCGGGCACCACCTCGGTCGTGGCCGGGGCCGGGGCGAGGATCGCGCGCACGTCCAGGTCGTGGCTCGCCGGCTGCATGGGCACCACCCGAAACGCCGGCCAGGCCTTGGGGTCGCCCGGGAGTTCGACGGAGGGCTCCGCCGGCGCGACCTGGTCGATCGGGCTCACGTAGGTGTAGATCATCAGCACACCCGCCTCGCGGCATACGGGGCAGTACGCCGAGCCCCCCGCGTTCATCGCGCACGAGCCCGCCGGGCGCCACACGCCCTTCTGGAAGGTCGCCCCGCCCTCGAGCACCGTGACCCCGGGCACCTTGGCGTCCAGGAAGTGCTGCCAGGGTGGCGCCTTGGGGTCGGTCGTCGCGTTGGGGCCGCTCACCTGGCCCGTGGGCGGGCCCGGATGGTTGGCGTACTCGTCGAGCAGGCCCACGAAGGCGTGGCCGAACTCGTGGACGACCACCCCGCGCGGCCCGGTGGTGGCGATGCCCATCCCGCCCATGCCCAACTCGCCGAACTGCGCGAAGACGATCGCCAGGCTGTCGTGGGCGTCCAGGTACTGGAGGTAGTGCCAGACCCGGCGCGGATCGGCCCACACCTGCCCCTGCGGGCCCGCGGCCTTGCAGTTGAGCGCGGTGTCGTACTCCCGCGGGGGCCGCGGTCCCTTGCGCCGCCGCGCGAGCCGTTCGTCGAGTTCGGGGTCGGGCTCCGGCGCCACCTCGTCCACGCCCTTGTCCTTGGATGCGAGGTTGAACTGCCAGAAGTTGAAGTAGGGCCGGTAGGCCTCGTAGAGCGGCTCGCCCAGCAGCACCTTGAGTTGGCCCTCGCAGTGCTTGTCGTAGGTGGCCTGCTTCTCGATCGGGTAGCCGTCCCCCATCAGCGCGACGTCGATGCGCCGCGCCGGGGGACCGACGGGCCCCATCGGCCGCAGGCCCAGGAAGGCGTTCGGACCGGAGCGGTCCTCGGCCTCGGGGGCGAACTCCGAGTCGGGGTGCTCGTCGAGCAGGCGCCAGAAGACGCGCCGGGCCTGGACGTAGTGCCCGCGGGCCTGGAGTTCGACGCCGCGGGCGTACAGTTCGGCGTCGGGGCCGCTGCGCGTGGTGGGGTCGGGCGCGCGCGCAAAGGGGCGGGGGGCCGGCGCCTCCTCCTCGGCGTCGGCGCGGCCCTTGGGCCCGAGGCAAAGCAGGGCGGCCAGCACGAGGCCCGCACCCAGGCCCCTGGCTCCGCGGATCCGGAGGAACACCATGCCCGGCAGCGTACCGGCGGTGTGACCCTGGCGGGACCTGCGCCGAGGAAGATGGGTCCGCGCCCGCCCCGGGAGGCTCCGCCGTGCCCGTCCTGCCCCGGTTCGCCCCGCTCCTCGTCGCCCTCCTCTTCGGACCCGGTTGCGGCCTGCCCCCGGCGCTGGCGGCCGAGGACCCGACCCCCTGGCTCGAGGCGTTGCGCCGCAACGCGAAGGATCCCTTCGGCCAACGCGAGCGCGAGCGCGCGATCCGCGAATTGGGGCTGATCGGCGGCCCCGAGGCGGCCCAGGCCGTCCTCGCGCTCTCCGACGATCCGTTTGAACACCTGGCGGACCGGGCGGTGAGCGCCCTTGGCGCGATGCTGGTGGGGCCCCGCGCCGAGGAGTCGCGCCGCTGGCTGATCGAGCGGGGCCTCAAGGCCCCCAGCGCCGCCGTCCGGCGCGACGCCCTGCTCGCCCTGGGCGGGCTGCCCGGGGGCGACCTCGCCCCCGCCCTCGGGCCGCTGCTGCGCCGCGAGCGCGACCCTGGAGTCCTTGAGGCGGCGCTGGAGGCCGCCGCGGGGCTCGAACCCGACCCGACCCTGGCCGAGCCCCTCGAGGCCTGCGTGGCCGCGCGCCCCCCGCCGGTGGCGGCGCGGGCCCTTGGCGTCCTGGCCCGGCACGCGCCGGGCGCGGCGCTCGCGCTGGCCCCCGGCCTCCTCGGCCACCGTGAGCCCCGGGTGCGGGCCGGGGCCGTCGACGCGCTAGCGGCCCTCGGGGAACTCGGCCCCGCGCACGCCCGCGCCGTGCTGGCCGACCCCCGGCCCGAGCCCGCCATCGCGCTGGCGCAGGCCCTTGCGACCCGCCCCCCCTGGCCCGCCTGGCCGACGGAGGGGGTGCCCCTCCTGGCCGCGCTCCTCGAACACCCCGCGTGGCGGGCGCGCTCGGCGGCGATCCAGGCGGCCCTCGGCCTCTGGGACCGGGCCGTCGTCCCGCTGCTGATCGCGCGCCTGGGGGTCGAGCAGGGACGTCTGCGCGACGACGCGCGCCGGGCCCTGGAGACGCTCACGGGCCGGGGCCTGGGCGGCGATCCCGACCTGTGGCGGGCCTGGTGGGAGGCCCAGCCCGCGGCCTGGACGCCGGGCCCGCGCCCTCTGCCCGACGCCCTCGGGCGCGTCGCCTTCCGCCCCCCCGGCGAGGAGGGCGGCGCACCGGGCACGCGCACCGCCGCCTTCTTCGACCTCCCCCTGGCCAGCGAGCGGGTGGCCTTCCTCTTCGACCTCTCGGGTTCGATGGACCACGCCGCCCGCCGGGGCGGGGAGGGTCCCACCAAGCTCGAGGTGCTGCGTGCCGAGATGCGGCGCACGCTGAAGACGCTGCCGCCGGCCGTGCGCCTGGACCTGTGCGTGTACCGCTATCCGAGCGAGTACCCGCCGCGCCCGCGGCTCACGCGCGCGCTGGGCCGCCTCGAGGAGGCGACGCCGGCGACGGCGCGCCGCGTGCTCCAGTGGCTCGAGGGGCAGGAGGCGCAGGGCTGGGGCGCGTTCTACGAGCCGATCGTCGCCCTCTTCGAGGACGACGAGATCGACACCGTGGTGCTGCTCTCCGACGGCCGCCCGAGCCGCGGCCGCTACGACCGCGACGACCGCCTCCTTCTGGAGATCCCGCGCGCCAACCGCTTCGCGCAGGTCGCGGTCTCGACCGTGCTGATCGGCGAGGCCAACGCCGACCGCCGCTTCATGGAGCGGCTCGCCGCCGCCACCGGCGGCCGCTTCCAATCCGCCCCAAAATGACCATACGGAGCCAGGCTCCGGTGCATCATTCGAGCGCGTTCCCCCCGATGGCCGCGCCCCGAGCCGCGCTCCGCGCTCCCGCGCGGACTCTTGGCAAAGGGGGTGCTGCGCGCGGGGGGCCTGGGCTCCCCGGCGCAAGGGGCGTGACGCGTCCCCCGGTTGCCATCGCTCCACGGGCCAGGCCAACTGCTATTTGCTCCGCGCTCCCGCGCGGAGTCTACAAGGTCGGCACGCTGACGCGTGCCGACGCTTGGCAGGGGGGGTGCTGCGCGCGGGGGGCCTGGGCTCCCCGGCGCAAGGGGCGTGACGCGTCCCCCGGT
>JAPKHB010000114.1 GCA_026647295.1 Planctomycetota bacterium
CTCCTTGCGGCCTGGGTCGCGGTGGGCCCGTTCGGCGACGTGCTGGCCGGCAGCCGCAGCGCGGCGGTGGCGCGAGGGCGCCGGGGCCTTGGGTTCCCCCGGCGCCGGGCCGGGGGCACACTGGCCCGATGCAGACCGAAACGAGCGACTCCCTGGCGCACGGGCATGACTTCGGCCTGGGCGTGGTGAAGCCGGCCGAGCGCGGGACGCGGTTCGTCGTCCTGCTCACGGCCGGCTTCATGGTGGCCGAGGTCGCGGCGGGCCTCGCGTTTGGTTCGATGGCGCTGCTCGCCGACGGGCTGCACATGGCGTCCCACGCCTTTGCGCTGGGGCTCTCGCTCGCGGCGTACGTCTATGCCCGGCGACGCGCCCGCGACCCGCGCTTTTCGTTCGGCGTGGGCAAGGTCAGTTCGCTCGCGGGGTTCACGGGCGCCCTGCTGCTCGCGCTCTTCGCGCTGGCCATGGCCCTGGAGAGCGTGCGGCGGCTGGTGGACCCCGTGGCGATCCGCTTCGACGCCGCGATCCTTGTCGCCGCGCTGGGCCTGGGCGTGAACCTCCTGTGCGGGTTCGTCCTGCTGCGGGCGCACCACGGCCACGACCACGACGCCGCGCACGAGGACCACAACCTTAGGGCCGCGACGCTGCACGTGCTCGCCGACGCGCTCACCTCCCTGCTCGCCATCGGGGCGCTGCTCACGGGCAAGTTCCTGGGCTGGAACTGGATGGATGCGGCCATGGGGCTGGTCGGGGCCGCGGTGGTGTCCAGTTGGGCGCTGGGCCTCCTGCGCCAAAGCAGCCGCGTGTTGCTGGACTGGCAGGCCCCGCCGGAGGTCCTCGCGCGCGTGCGCGAGGCCCTGGAGGCGCGGCCCGGCGACCGCCTGGAGGACCTCCACGTGTGGAGCATCGGCCCGGGGCTTCGGGCCGCGTGCCTCGTGGTCACGAGCGCCGATCCGCTGTCGGCCGGGGCCTACCGCCGGTGCCTGCCCGCGGACCTTGGGATCGTGCACGCGAACATCGAGGTCCACGCCCGCGGCTAACGCGGGGCGGCCGGGGGGCCGAGCGCTTCGTACAGCGCGCGGCGCACGTCGCGCGGGGGGTGGGCGTCGAGGAGGGCGCGGAGCGCGCGGCGCACCGCCTCGTCGGCGGGCGCCGCCGGGGCCAGCAGCCGCACCAGGCCGGCGAGCACGCCCGCGTCCGCCCCGGGACGCAGGTGGGCCAGCGCCCAGGCGCGGGTCGTTGGGTCGAGCCCGCGCTCGGCGAGCGCGCCGAGGATCGCGCCCCGAACCTGCGGGTCGGGCTCGCGGTCGAAGGCGGTGCGCAGCAACGCGCCGGCGTCGGGGTCCTGCACCCGCCGAAGCGCCGCGGCGGCGGCCGCACGCGTCGCCGGATCCGCGTCCCGCAGCAGCGGCGCGACGGCGACGAGCGTGTCGGCGTGGCCGAGGTTTCCGATCGCCAGCAGCACCGGCAGGCGGGCCGGGCCCGCCTCGGCCCGGGCGAGCCGCCGGATGAGGCCCGCGGCCACGGCGCGCGCGCCCTCGGGCGAGGTGTGCGGCCCGGCGCCGAGCGCGCCCACGGCCAGGAGCGCACGCACCGCGATCGGGTCCGAATCCGCCGCAAAGGCAGGCGTGTCGGCCAGTTGCCACAGGGCTTGAAGGAGCGTGGGGCCGGGGTCGGGGACGAGCGGGGCGTGGGCGAGCGCCCGCTCGACGCTCTGGGGGCCGTAGCCGTCCCCGGCGAGCACGGCCGCAAGGGCCGCCTGGGCCGAGGGGCTCCCGGCCTCGGCCAGGAGCCGCCAGAGCCGCAGCGCCTCGGCCTCGGGCAGCCCGGCGTCGGCCTCCTCCAGCCACTCGGCCAGCGCACGCGGAAGGGCCGCGTGGCGGCGCAGCGCAAGGAGGAGGGCGTCGCGCGCCTCCGGGTAGCGGCCCGGCGCGCGGTCGAGGAAGGCGCCAACGACGGCGTCAAGGTCCGCCGGCTGTGCGGCGGGGGCCGGGGCGGGGGCCGGCTCCGGCGCCTGCGGCGCGCGGGTCGCATGAGCCGGCGTCCCCGGGCCGGCGGGGGTGGCGAAGGGCGCGGCGGGGGCGGGGTCGGAGGCGACGCGCACGGCGCGCCAACGCGTGCGCCAGCGCGCAACCGGCGTGCCCGCAAGGCGTTCCTCCGCGCCCAGTTCCAGGTCCAGGCGTTCGATCCACTGCGGGCCGGGGCCCAGCGTGAGTCCGCCGCGCGTGAGCGTGATCGTGCGCTTGAGCGGGACGCCGGCGCCGGCCGGGGAGTCCGGCGCCTCGTACGCGTGCCAGGTCTTGCGCAGGCGCCACGGGCCCATGGGCGGGGGCGCTTCGATCCACTGGTAGGCGACGCGCCAGGCGCCGTCGTCGGCCTCCTCGCGCGCCGTCCAGGCGGGGGCGTCGTCGGGCGCAAGGCGGAGCGAAAAGCCGCGCACCAGGGTGCGTAGGGCCAGGCGGTCGACGCCGGCGGGCGGCGCGGCCTCGACCAGTTCCAGCCGGCCGTCAAGGTGCACGCGCAGGGGCAGCGGCTCCTGGAGCGCCGGGGCGTCCGGCGCCGGCGTGCCGTTCAGTACGAGGTGGGGCGATCGCAGCCGCGCCTCGAGGCTCCAGGCCTGGGTGCCCGCGTCGAAGGCGACCACGCGGAAGGCGAGGCGTCCGGAAAGGACCACGTCAAGGGGCAGGCGCTCCCGCCCGGGCGCCCCGCGCGGGCCCGAAGGGGCCAGGGCGGCGAGTCCCGCCCCCGGGGCGACCCAGCCATGGGTGTGCAGCCGGGCCTCGTATTCGATGGGCGTGTCAGGCCGCAGGCCGAGCCGGGCGGGCCCACCGGGGTTCGGGGGGGCGGGGTCGTGGCTGCGCCACAGCGCCAGCGCGCCCGCGGCGACCAGGAGTGCCCCGCCCACCGTGCGCCGGCTCGGCCCCACGCTGCCTGCCTCCGCGCTACCAGGTCCGGGTGAAGTTCCACAGGGAGCCGGAGGCGAGTTCGAATCCCTTCCAGTCCACCAGGGTCCAGGTCTTGGTCTTCTTCTTGCCCGGGTTCTTCCAGGTCGGGGCCGGGTACTTGACCCAGAGGTAGATGCGCCCGTCCAGCGTGCGCAGGGACCAGGGCACGCTGAAGGCCAGTTGCGGGCCGCCCTGGTCCGGGCAGGGCACGGTCAGCGTCGCGTGGGCGGTCACGGTGAGTTCGATGAACTCGACCTCGGCGGTGACGCCCCCCGAGGCGACGACGAGGTTGATCGAGGCCCGGGCGAAGCCGGTGAGCGTGGCGCGCGGGCCGGCCGACGCCGAAAGGACCGCGCCGGGCGCGGCGCTCAACGTGGCGCGAAAGCCCAGCGTCCCCTCGAGGCCCGCCTCGAGCGTCACCGGCACCGGGCCCACGAGGAAGGTGCGCGAGGCGCTCTTCTCGCGGCTCCAGGCGTGCTGGAAGGTGATCGTGCTCGCGCCGCCGGAGTAGCTCGACCACAGCGTCGCGCCCAGCACCCGGACCTCGAAGCCCCGGCGCAGGATCGGGATGCACGAGTCGTTGAGCACCCCGCCCCGCCCGTCGACGAGCACGAAGCGCTTGCCCCACAGGTCCGCGTACACGTTGCCGTAGGCGCTGAAGAAGGTCGAGCGCGGGGCCGGTCCCTTCGTGAAGGTCTGGGCGGCGTTCTGCCAGGAGTTGCTCACCCCGAAGGCGTAGCCCGCGCCGTAGTCCGACTTGCCCGAGTAGCCCGCGGTGCGCCGGGCGTCTTCCAGCACCGCCGACGCTCCGTCGCGGTAGGGCAGCGGCTGGGGCTGCGTCCCGTTCCACAGCCAGGCCCTAAGGTCGCCGGGGACCACGAGCGAAACCGGCGCCGCCGGGGCGCCGGGCTTGGGCTCGGGCGGCGCGTCCGGGGCGAGGAACACGACCTCGAACTCGCACACGTTGTCGGCCTGGAAGGCGGGGGGCGTCTCGCCGAGCTCCAGGACCGCATGGTCGGGGTCGATCACGCAGCGCATGCGCAGCGTGAAGTCGCCGCCCAGGAGCGGCTCGACCAGCAGCGCTTCGGACACGATCACCTCCAGGCCCAGGCCCAGCAGGTTGGTGGGACGCGTGTCCTCCTCGACGGGGTCGTCGTCGCCGGCGGAGGTGCCCACGCGCAGTTCGGGCAGGATCACCTCGGGCACGTAGGTGTCCGGGGCGCCCGAGACGCCGAGCCAGGCGGGGATCCACTCGTCGGTGAAGGGGTTGACCAGTTCCACCCGCAGGCGCGTTCCGGCCGGCACGTCCAGGTGCTGCGCCGAGACCTCCGCGGCGAGGGCGACCGGGATCGCGTCCATCTCGATCGGATTGCCCGCGGCGCCGGCGGGGACCAGGCGCCGCGCGACGTGCAGCCAGTCCACGACCGGCTCGGCGGGGACGCAGGCCTCCACGCGCAGGTTGGGGTGCGTGGGCGCGAGCACGGTCAGCAGGACGTCGGCCACCAGGGTGTTGTCCGCGAGGTCCTCGGGATCCTCCTGCTGGAGGTGGTCGTCGTCGGGGGTCGCGTCGTGGCGGTTCACGTGGAACACGAGCACGTAGGTCCCCGGCGGCAGGTCCTCGGGGATCTCGACCGGGAAGGTGAGCGCCGTCGTGCCGGCCAGGAGGTCCACCAGGACGCCGCCCACGGCGAAGGCCAGGTCCTCGTAGCCGGGGTCGGACGGGTCCACGTCGCCCGGACCGGCGATCGGTCCGCCCAGCGGCACCACGTCGAAGGTGAGGGCGACGTTGAACTTGGGCGTCTCGGAGTGGACGCCGAGCGTGACGGTCAGTTCGCCGCCGGCGGCGACCGGCCCCGAGATCGATAGCGACGGCGCCTGGATGGCCAGGTTGCCCGCGGGCGCGACCCGCCGGCTGCCGCCCCCGCAGGCGCCGAGCAGCAACAGCGTGAGCGCGCCCGCCAGGGGGGTCGCAAGACGCATGGGCTCCTCCTCCAACCGGAAGGCAGCGTACCATTGCGCAGCGGCCCGGGCCAGCCCACCGGGCGCCGTGGTAGGATCGGCTCGTAGGCTCGCCGGGGCTCCGCCGGGCGCTCGGCGGGTCCCGACCGGGCCGTTCGGAAGGCGCCAGCGGGCGCCAGAGGGCCAAGCGCATGTCCCGGGCCATCCAGGGCGAGCCCCGAGTACCGGCGCCGTGGGCTCGGGCACTGTGCCTTGGGTGCGCGGTCCTCGTGCTGGTCCTGGACCTGCTCGGTTGGCCCGTGAGCGCAGTCTGGGTGGCCTACCTCGGGGTCTTGCCGCTGGGCTTTCGCGTGGGGCCGCCGCGCTTTGGGTGGCTCGTGGCGGGGGCCTGCGCGCTGTTCCTCCTGGTCGGGCTGGGCCGGGGCCTTGGGCCCGGGGCCGCGGGGCCGGAGGACCTGGCGGGGCGGGTGCTCGCGCTCGGGGCGATGGGGCTCACGGCTCCGTTCCTGGCCGAGCGCGGGCGGGCCCTCCACGCGCTCACCGCCGCCGAGGAGCGCGTGCAACTGCTGGCCGAGGGCGCCACGCACTGCGCGCTCTTCCTCCTCGACCTCGAAGGCCGCATCGTGACGTGGAACGCCGGGGCCGAGCGCCTGTTCGGCTTCGGCGCCGCGGAGGTCCTGGGCCAGCCCTTCGGGATGCTCTTTGCGCCCGAGGAACGGGCGCTGGGGCGCGACGCCGAGGAACTCGAAACCGCGGCCCGGGCGGGAACCACCAGCGCCGTCGCCTGGCGGATGCGCAAGGACGGGACGCGCTTTTGGGCGAGCGGGCTGCTCACCGCCCTGTACGACCACCGGGGCCACCTGTGCGGCTACGCGCGGCTGGCGCGCGACCGCACCGAGCGGCGCCGGGCGGACGTCCTCCTGCGCTCCGTGCTCGACTCGGCCATGGACCCGACCATCTGCATCGACCAGGAAGGGATCATCGAGGTCTTCAACGCCACGGCCGAGCGCGTCTTTGGCTACGCGGCGGCCGAGGTGCTCGGCAAGGACGTGCGCCTGCTCATGCCCGAGCCCCACCGCACGGAGCACCCCACCTACCTCCAGCGCTACCTCACGACGGGCGAGGCCCGGGTGATCGGCATCGGGCGCGAGGTCGAGGGGCGGTCCAAGGACGGTACGCCCGTGCCGCTTCACCTTTCGATCGCCGAGTTCGAGTTCGAGGGCCGGCGGCACTTCACGGCCAGCCTGCGCGACCTGCGCCTGCGCCGGCGCTCGGCCGAACACCTGCGCCAGGAGCAGGAGTTCTCCGAGGCCCTGCTGGAGGGGCTCCCGGGGTTCGTGGCGCTCCTGGACGCCGCCGGGCGGCTCGTGCGCTGGAACAAGGCGACCGAGCAGGTCTCGGGGTACTCGGCCGCGGAACTCAAGGGCCGCAGCGCGCTCGACCTGATCGCGCCGGCGGACCGGCCCCGCGTGGCGGCGAAGATCGCCGAGGTGCTGCGCGAGGGGCAGGCGACGACGGACCTGGACCTGCTCACGGCCGGCGGCGAGGCGATCCCGTGCCTCTTCCACGGCCGGCGGCTCGAGTCCGGGGGCGAGGCCTACTGCGTGTCGGTGGGCCTGGACATCCGCGAGCGCAAGGCGCTGGAGGCCCAACTCCAGCAGGCCCAGAAGCTCGAGGCGGTGGGTCAACTCGCGGGCGGGATCGCGCACGACTTCAACAACCTGCTCACCGCCATCACGGGCTACTCGGACCTGCTCCAGCGCAGCGGGGGGCTCTCCGGGGCCCAGGCCGAGATGCTGGGCGAGATCCACCACGCCGCCGACCGGGCGGCGGCGCTCACCCGCCAGTTGCTCGCCTTCAGCCGCCGCCAGGTGCTCCAGCCGCGCGTGCTCGACCTCAACGGCGTGGTGCAGGGACTCGAGAAGATGCTCCGGCGCCTGATCGGGGAGGACGTCGAACTCGCCGTCGCGCTGGGCGCGGGCCTGCCGGCCGTGCGCGTGGACCCCGGCCAGATCGAGCAGGTGATCCTCAACCTCGCCCTCAACGCGCGCGACGCGATGCCGCGGGGCGGAAGGCTCACGCTCGAGACCCGCGCCGTCGAACTGGACGAGGCCTTTGCGACGCACCACTTCGAGGTCACGCCCGGGCGCCACGCGCTGCTCGCGGTGAGCGACACGGGATCGGGCATGACGCCCGAGGTGCGCGCGCACATCTTCGAGCCCTTCTTCACGACGAAGCCCGTGGGCGAGGGGACCGGCCTCGGGCTCGCCGTGGTCCGGGGGATCGTGAAGCAAAGCGGGGGCAGCATCGACGTCTACAGCGAGGTCGGCCTCGGAACGACGTTCAAGATCTACCTGCCGGGGGTTTCGGAGCCGGCGGCGTCGGTCGGGCCGGTCGAGCCGGACCCTCCGGCCTCGGGAAGCGAGACGGTGCTGCTGGTCGAGGACGACGAGGCCGTGCGCTCGATTGCGAAGCGGGCGCTCATGGCCGGCGGCTACCGCGTGCTCGCCGCGGGCGGCGCCGAGGCCGCGCTGGCGCTCGCCGCCGCCCACGAAGGGACGATCGCGCTCCTGGTCAGCGACGTGGTGATGCCCGGCACGGGCGGCAGCGCGCTCGCCGAGCGCCTGCGCGCGGCGCGCCCGGAGTTGAAGGTGCTCTTCGTGAGCGGGTACATGGACGACGCGGTGGTGCGCCACGGGATCCTGCGCACCGAGGTCGACTTCCTCCAGAAGCCCTTCAGCGTGGCGGCCCTCGCGGCCAAGGTGCGCGAGGTCCTCGACCGGGCCTGAACGTACCGAGCGCGGCTCGTTTGCGTCACCCGCCGGGGGCGCAGGGGGCTCGGGACGACGGGCGGGGGGCCGGGGACGGCGGGACGAGGGCTGTGCTACGCTGGGGGAGAACCTGCTGGAGGATGCGCGGGGGGGCCCGCGGATCGGGAACCGGGTCGGCGGAAGCGGAGGAAGGCATGGGCATCCTGGACGGCGCACGCCCCCCGTCGGCGGGGTGGGTCGTCACGCGGTGGACGGTGATCCAGGGCCTGGCCCGGCCCGCGTCCGAAGACTGGGATGCGGCCTGGGCCTACCTGGTCCGGACCTACACCGAGCCCATGCGCCGCTACGTGGAACGCCTGTGGACTCGCGCGCCCCGTTCGGTGACGGTGGCGCACGACCCCGCCGACGTCGTGCAGGCGTTCCTGGCGGCGTGCGTGGAGAAGGGCTGGCTCTCGCGCGCCGATCCGCTGCGGGGGCGCTTCCGCTCCTACCTCCAGGTGTTGCTCCGGCGCTTTGCCTTCGGCTTGATCCGGCAGGAGAGCGCGCGGCGCCGCCAGCCCGGCCCCGGCCGCAGCCTGGTCGAGTGGCCCGAGGGAGACCTGCCCGACGAGGCGGCGCCGGTGGAGGCCCAGGCGACGGACGAGTTCCACCGCACCTGGGTGCGCGTGGCGCTGGACCGCGCGCTCGACCGGCTGACCCGGGAGAACGCCCGTTCGGCCGAGGTGCTGCGCGACCTTGCCGCAACCGGTGGGCAGGGCAGTCCGGACATCGCCGGGCGCCTGGGCGTCGAGCCGGTGCAGTTGGCCTTGTTGCGCCACCGGGCCCGCAAGCGCTTCGCCCGGCTGCTCGAGCGCGAACTGGCCCGCACGGTGACCAGTCCCGAGGACCTCGAGGCCGAGTGGGAGGCGATCCGTCCGTACCTCCCGCCCGGGTTCTGACGGGGCGGGGGGAGGCACGGATGGAGGAGCGACCGCCGCCCGAACCCGCCGGCCTGCCGGCGCTTCGCCCCATGGCGCCCGACCGATACCAGGACTTCATCCTGGCCGGGGAGGGCGGCATGGGGGCCGTGTACCAGGCCTTTGACCGCGACCTGAACCGCTTCGTCGCCGTCAAGGTGCTCAAGCCTCCGGGCCCCGGCGGACTGGGGGCCACGGCGCCGCCCACGCCCGAGGGCCTGGCGGCGCCGGCCGACACCGACCCCTGGTCGGAGCCCTACGAGGCGCTGCGTGCGCGTTTCCTGCAGGAGGCCTGGATCACGGGCGCGCTCGAGCACCCGGGGGTCGTGCCGATCTTCGAACTGGGCCAGAATCCGGCGGGGGTTCCGTACTACACGATGCGCTACGTCGCGGGCGAGCGCACGCTCGCCGACGCGCTGGCCACCGCGGCGGAGCGGCCCTTCGAGGAGCGCCTCGCCCTGCTCGAACCCTTCCTCAAGGTCTGCGACACGGTCGCCTACGCCCACGCAAAGGGCGTCATCCACCGCGACCTGAAGCCCGCCAACGTGGCGCTCGGCCACTACGGCGAGGCCGTGGTCCTGGACTGGGGCCTCGCGCGGGTGGAGGGCCAACCCGACACCGCCGCGTCGCGCTGGCGCGGACGCCTGGAGGCGCTGCGCGCGGGCGGCGAGTTCAACACCCTGCCCGGGGCGATCGGTTCTCCGGGGTACATGGCGCCGGAGGCCGCGGCGGGGCGCCTCGAGGAGATCGACCGGCGCAGCGACGTGTACAGCCTGGGCGTGATGCTCTACCAGATCCTCACCGGTCGCCTGCCCCACGCGGCGGCGACCTTCGGGGAGTACGTCGCGGCGCTGGCCCGCGACCCCGCGCCGCCGGCGACGACCTGGGCGCCCGCGATGCCCGGGGACCTGTCCGCGATCTGTGCGCAGGCGCTGTCGCCTGCCCGATCCGATCGGCCGTCCGACGCCGGGGCGCTCGCCGAGCGGTTGCGCACCTGGCAGGCGGCCCATGCCCGGGAGCGCGAACTGGCCGCGCACCTGGCCACGGTGCGCCGCGCGCTCGAGGCCGCGGGCCGCGGGCCGCCGGCGACGCGGCTCGGACACCTGGACGAGGCTGCGGCGGCGGTGGCCGTCGCCCGGCACGCCGCGCCCGGACGCCCGGAGGTAAGGACCCTGGCCGCGCAGGTGCAGGCGCGCCGCGTTGCCGCGCTGGCCGAGGAGGAGCGCCGGGGTCGCCGCCGCGTCCGTTGGCGCGCCGCGGGGGCGGTGCTCGGCGTGGCGGCGCTCGCGGGCCTGGCGCTGCACTCCGCCGAGCGCGAGAAGGCGCGGCTGGACGACCTGCTGCGGCTGCGC
>JAPKHB010000115.1 GCA_026647295.1 Planctomycetota bacterium
AGATGCCGGCGAAGAGCACCGCGACCTCGATGATCGGCGCGAAGCCGAAGGCGTTCTCGCGCCGGTAGCTCCCTGGGGTGACCCAGTAGGCGCCCGCCGCGAGCGCCAGCATCAGCGCCTCCTGCACGCCGGCGGGCCAGGGCGCGCCGCCGGCGCCGATCCCGCGGGCGACGCCTACGTGCGCGTGATCGTGACGCGCGGCGCGGGCCCGCTGGGCCTGGACTTCCGCGGCGCCGCGCGCCGTTCCCTGGTCGTGATCGCCTCGCCCGCGCGCCGGCCCACCCCCGCAGAGTTCGAGGCGGGCCTGGGCGTCGCGCTCGTGGAGCGGCGGCGCATGCCGGCGGCCGCCCTGGACCCCGCGGCCAAGACGGGCAACTACCTGAACAACGCGCTGGCGCTGCACGAGGCGCGGCTCGCCGGCGCCGACGACGCCGTGATGCTCAACGAGCGCGGCGAGTTGGCCGAGGCGACCACGGCCAACGTCTACCTGGTGCGCGACGGGATCCTCCTCACGCCGGCGGTCGAGGCCGGCATCCTCAAGGGCACCACCCGGACCCGCATCCTTCACCTGTGCGGGCGCCACGGCGTGCCCGTGCGCGAGGCCACCCTACGGCCCGCCGACCTCGCGGCGGCCGACGAGGCCTTCGTCTCCTCCTCGGTCCGGGGGATCCTCCCGGTGGTCGTGGTGGACGGGCGGCCCGTCGGCGCCGGGCGCCCCGGTCCGCTCACGCGCCGCATCCACCGCTGGTTCGAGGACGCGGCGGACGAGGAGGCGGCACGGGCTTCGCATCCCCGGCCCGCGTAGCCTTTCGGGCACGCCGCCCGCCCGTCCGTCGATCCCCGGAGAGCCCATGGGGCCGTGGACCCGCCACCTCGCCCGCGCCCCGCTGTGCCTGGCCTGGCTGCTGTTCGCCCTGGGCTTCGGGGCCCCGCTCGCGGTGGTGGCGTGGGACGCCCTGCGCGTGAGCGAGGTGGTGCGCGGCGACGGCACCGTGCTCACCGCGGTGGGGGACGTGAAGGAGAGCCGCGGCCGGGTCCTGTTCGCGACCCAGGCGGGGCCCGGCGCGCCCAAGGAGCAGCAGAACCTGCGCCGGGCGGCGGACCCCGCCCGGGCCGCCCCGTCCGAGGTCGCGACGGTGCGCACGGTGCCCTCGCTCGCCCACCTGCGCCACGTCCTGCTCGACCCGCGCACGCCCGGCCTGCTGCGCAACTCGGTGTTCGTGGCCGGCGGGGGCGCCCTGCTCGCCACCTTGCTCGGCGCGGCGCTGGCCTTCGGCCTCGCGCGGCTACGGCTGCCGGGCCGCGGGCTCCTGGGGGTCCTGCTCGCGCTCCCACTGGTGCTGCCCCCCTTCTTCGTGGCGCTGGGCGGTGCGCGGCGCTGGCAGGGGTGGATCCAGGCGGCCTTCGGCGCCGAGGGCGGGACGCTGCAACTGCTCAACAGCGGGGTCGTGTTCGGCCTCACGCTCTACCCGCTGGCGCTGCTCCTGCTGGGGCCGGCGCTGGCGCGCCTGCCCGCGGGGCAGGTGGAGGCCGCCCGGCTCCTGGCCGGGCGGCGCGCCGCCTGGCGCACCGTCACGTGGCCGGCGGTCGCGCCCGCGCTCGCGGCGGCCTTCCTGGTGGCGTTCGTGCTCGCGCTGACCGACTTCGCGGTGCCCGACGTGACCGGTTTCCTCCTCCCGGCCGGCGGGGCCCCCGCACACACCTACGCGACCGAGGTGTTCTTCCAGGTCAAGCAGGAGGGCAGCCGCGGCCGCGCCGTGGCCACGGCCCTGCCGCTGCTCTTCGCCACCACCGCGCTGCTCGTGCTTGCGCTCGGGCTCCTGCGCGCACGCCGCTCGGGCAGCGCGCCGAGCGCGCGCTGGGGCCCGTCCGGCCGGGCTGGCTCGGGGGCGCGCTGTGGGTCGCGTTCCTGGCCGGGGTGCTCTGGATCGCGCTCGCGGCCCCGCTGCTCGGCATCGCCGCCTGGGCGGGCGGCGGGGGCGAGACGCAGGCCGCCGGCGGCACGCCCGGCGCCGCCCCCGCGGCGGCCCGCGGCCTCTTCGAGTTCGCGGCCACGCTGGACGCGACGCCCGACAGCCGCGAACTGCGCGACCGCTGGCTCAAGACCGGCGCGGCCTCGGCCCTCCTCGCATTGGCGATGGCCGTGCCCATCCTGCGCGCGGCCCTTCGCGGGGGGCGCGTGGCGCGCACGGCGGCGCTGATCGCGGCCCTCCTGCCGCTGGCGGTCCCGGGCGTGGTGCACGGCGTCGGGGCGCTCGGACTCTACGCCCGGCTCCCGGCCTCCTGGCTCGACGAGTCGATCCTGCGCAGCACGCTGGTGCTCGCCACGCGCTTCCTGCCGCTGCTCCTGGTCGCCGGCTGGCTCGCCCTGCGCCGCGTGCGGCCCGAGCAGGAGCAGGCGGCGGCGCTGCTGGGCGCCGGCCCGCTGCGGCGTGCGCTCACGGTGTGGGGCCCGCAGGCCGCGCCCGGCCTCGGGGCCGGGGCCCTCCTCGTGCTGGTCTTCGCGCTGCGCGAACTCGACGCCGTCGTGCTGATCGACAACCGCATCCTGCCCATGACCCTGTACTCGAAGATCCACTTCAACCGCCTGGCCGACGAGGCCAACCTCCTCTTCCTCTGCCTGCTCTACGTGGTCGGGCCCGCCCTGCTCGCGCTCGGCCTCCTGGGCTGGGCCCGGCGCGGCCGGGACCGAGGTCCCTGACCCCGCCCTCGGGGGGAGGGCGGGCTAACCCCCGCGGGCCCCGGCCGTTCTCACTCCTGGCGGCGCCCCCGCCCGCCGAGAGGACCCGCCCATGCGTCCCGTCCACCCGTCCCCCGCCGCGCCTGCCCGCTTCGCCGCGTGCGGCGGCGCCGCCCTGCTCCTCGTCGGCGCGCTCGCCGCCCCCGCCCCGGCCGACGTCGTGGTCACCCGCGACGGCCTCACCCTGGAGGGGGAGGTCACCCGGCGCCCCGACGGCCGGCTCGAGGTCCGCACCGGGGAGGGGACGGTGCTGATCGAAGGCGAGAGCGTGGCCGCCCACCGTCCCGGCCCCGGCCCCCGGGCCCGGGCCCGGGCCGCGCTGGCCGACCTCGCCGCCGACGACGTGGCCGGGCGCTACCGCCTCGCCGTGACCCTCGAGGCCGAGGGCGCCCACGACGTGGCGCGCGAGGTCCTCGCCGAGGTGCTGCGGCTTGAGCCGGAGCACGCCGCCGCCCGGCGGGCGCTGGGCTTCGAGAAGGTGGAGGGCCGCTGGCTCACCCGCGCCCAGGCCCGGCGGGCGCAGGGCCTCGTGCTCTACGGCGGCACGTGGATGCTCCCCGCCGAGGTCGAGGCGGCCTCGCGCGCGGCGGCCGCAAGCGCGCCGGAGGCCCCCGCCCGTGACGCGGCACGCGTGGTGGAGTTGCTGCGCACCCTGGCGCTGGGCGCGCCGGCGCTGCGCCCCGCGGCCCGCGTGGCGCTCGCCGAGGCACCGGCGGCGATGCTGCTCGCCGGGGGCCTCAAGGCGCTGTACGACCGCGCCCCCGAGGTGCGGATCGAAGCCGCGCGCCTCCTGGGCGACCTGGGGGACGAGGGGGCGCTTCGCGCCCTGGTCTTCTCCGGCGTGCGGGACGTGGACTCGCGCGTGCGGCGCGAGGCCGTGCTCGCGGCCCAGGCGCTGGGCCACGACGACACGGCCGTGCCCTTCGTGCGCGCGCTGGGCTCGGAGAACCTGCAACTCGTGGCGCACGCCGCCGAGGCCCTCGAGCGGCTCGGGGACGAGCGGGCGGCGGGCTACATCGTCCGGCGCCTGGAGAGCCACGGGTCCAGCACCCGCAACTACGTCTCCTTCCTCAACCAGATCAGCTACGTGCGCGACTACGACGTCGAGATCGCGCAGGCGAGCAACATCGCCAATCCGGACGTGGCCACGCTGCTCGAGGGCGTGGTCCTGGACGTGCGGGTGCTGGACGCGGCCTACACCCGGACCTGGGTCGAGCCCATCCTGGTCAAGGCCTACGCCCACCTGGTGGGGGAGCCGCTCGAGACCCGCGAACAGGTGCGCGCACACTTCCTGGCCCACGGCCGGGCGCTGCCCGAGTTCCCGCGCGAGCCCCGGCGCGAACGCGCCCCGCGCCGGCCCCACTAGGGCCCGCCCGAGCGGCGCGCCCGCGGCCCTACTTGGAGCGGGCGGCCGGCGTCGCCGGCGCGGCCGGAGCCGCCGGCGTGGCGGCGGCGCCCGCCGCACCCGCACCCGCGGCCGGGGCGGCCTTGCGCACCCGCACCTTGAACTTGGTGCGCACCTTGGGCAGGCCGGTCACGGGGTCTCCGGGCTGCCAACGGTCCTGGGAGCGGAGCTTCTCGATGCGCTCCCAGCGCGACAGCACGCTGCGCTGCCCCACCAGGGTGTTCTTCAACTTGAGGCTCTTGTGCATGGACATGGCGAGGATTCCGCGGGCGACCTGGGCAAGCCTAGAGGGTAGGGTCCGCCGGGGCGCCGCGGCGAGGGAAAACCTGCCCGCGGGGCCGGCGCCGGGCCCCGCCGGCCGGCCGCGCGGCACGGGCCGGGCCCGGGCTCCGGGGCGGGCCCCCCGGGCGGATCCGGGCCGGGGCCTTCAGCGCTCCGTGAACTGGGGCCAGCGGAAGGGCGCCGACATGTTCAGCGTGATCAGGTCCAACTTGTTCTCCCGGGCGTAGGCCTGGGCGCGCTCCCGGGAGGGGAAGGGCCCCACCTCGATCACCAGGGCCGGTCCGTCCCGGCGCACGAACACGTACTCGGCCGGGAGGCCGTAGCGGGCCAGGAGTTCCTTGAGCACGGCCGCCGGCTCCACCGGCTTGAGCGTCTGCGCGTCCATCGCGTCGATGCGGCCCTGCAGGTAGATGCGCGCCGTCGGCCCCGCGGGCCGGGCCAGCGCGGGGTCCTCGCGGCCCCCCGATCGCCCCGCCGCCAGGCCGAGCGTGAACCCCAGGACCAGCAGCAGCGCCAGGGCCGATCCACCGAGCACCACCTGGCGGCGGCTGAGCACCAGCAGCGGGCCGTCGGCGCGGGGTTCGCGCGTCTTGCGCGGGGCCGCGGGACGCTTGGCCGCGGGGGCGCGGCGCGGCTCCTCGGGGCCCTCCTCGGGGCGCCGGAAGATGTCGAGGAGGTCGGTGGACCTGCGCCCCATCGTGGTCTCCCTGACGGGCCGCCCCGCTTGCGCCTCGTCGGTCCGCTCTGCCCGCGCATCCGCCGGACCGCCTGACCGCGCGGGACGGGATGCCGGAGACCGGCCGACGCAACGACCCTTCCGTTGCTACCCCAGGTTAGGTCGGCGGGGGGACGCCGGCGATTGAGTCCCCGCTCGCGCCGCAGCTTCGCATTCGGGTTGCCGCGGGCGCGTCCGCCATCGGCGCACCATCCGGCGGGCCAGCGCGACGGCGGCGACCAGCGACCGTTCGGACGCCACGCCGCGGCCGGCGAGGTCGAAGGCGGTGCCGTGGTCGACCGAGGTGCGCACGAAGGGGAGCCCGAGCGTCACGTTGACGGCCCGGCGCGGCGCGAGCGCCTTCACCGCCGGCAGCGCCTGGTCGTGGTACATCGCGAGCACCGCGTCGTAGGCCCCGGCGGCCGCCTGCGGGATGCACGCGTCGGCCGGCAGCGGGCCGTGCACGTCCAGCCCCAGGGCCTGCGCCATCTGGACGGCCGGCCGGATCCGCTCGGCGTCCTCGGTGCCGAGCAGGCCGCCCTCGCCAGCGTGGGGATTGAGCCCGCACACCGCCAGCCGGGGCCGCTCGGGGCCGAAGCCGCGTCCGACCTCCTGCGCGAGCAGGGTGAGGTCGGCGAGCAGTCCGGACGTGGTGATCAGTCCCGGGACGCGGGCCAAGGGGACGTGGATGGTCGCCAGGGCCGTGCGCAGCCGCCCGCCCACCAGCAGCATCAGCACGCGGCGCACGCCCGCCGCCCGCGCCAGCGCCTCGGTGTGGCCGGGCTCGGCGACCCCGGCCCGGGCCCAGGCCTCCTTGTGGATCGGGCCGGTGACGAGCGCGGCGGCGTGCCCCGCGAGCACCAGGCGCGCGCCCTCCAGCACCCAGCGGTGCGAGAGGCGCCCGGCCTCCGCGTCCACGGCCCCGGGCGGCGGAAGGTCCTCGGCCCGGGTCGCCTCGGGGTCGAGGACCTGCAGGCGCGCCGCGCTTGCGGGCGCGAAGGGCGCAAGCGCGGGCAGGGGGCCCAGGCGCCCGGCCGCGCGCGCCAGCGCCGCGGCGCTGCCGACCACCACCACGCGCAGGCCCGCCGGCGCGCCGCACAGCCAGCGCGCACAGATCTCCGGGCCGATCCCCGCCGGGTCGCCCAGGGTGAGCGCGAGCGGCAGCCCCGGGCGGCTCACCGCACCTCCCCGGGCCCGCGGCGATGGACCGCCGCGTCCACCAGGAAGAGGGCCAGGGCCACCGCCAGCAGGGGCCAGCGCAGCGGCGCCCGCCGTTCGCCCGGGCGGGGTGCGAGCGTGGCGAGCCACTCCTCCGCATCCCCGGGGGGCGCGGCGAGCGCCGCGTTCCAGGCGTCCACGTCGCCGGCCGGCCGGCCGGCCGGCGCGCGCGGCGCCACGAGGTAGGAAAGCGGCGCGAGGGCGCGGCCGTCGTCGGTGGTGAGGCGCAGCCGGGCCAGCGTGCCCGGCCCGAGGTCCGGCAGGCGCAGCCCCTCGGCGGCGTCGGCCGCGAGCCGGCCCAGCGCCTCGGCGCGGCCGTCGACCTCCACCTCCACGTCCAGCGCCGCGGCCCCGCTGCCCGGCGGCCACTGCGCGTAGAGCCGGGCCTCGCCCTGGTCCTGCTCCACGCGCACCAGCGGGAGGAACTCGAACGCGCCTTCGGGGGCGAGCACGCTGCGGGCCATCTGCGCGACGAGGGCGGGGAAGGGGGGCCAGGCGAGGATCCCGCCGTCCTCCTCGGGCAGGGCCCAGAGCAGGACCCGGCCCAGGCCCGCGCGCGCGGCCGCCAGCACGGGCCGCCCGTCCGCACGGCCCAGGAGCAGGGCGGCGCCGGGCCGCGGACGCGCCGCGCGCGGGCGCCCCACCTCGGGCAACCCCACCGCCTCGATCTGCCGCGTGGCCTCGTGCGCGCGCAGGCGCACCAGCGGGAGGCGCTCCGGGGCCGGCTCGGGCGGGAGCGGCGGGTCGGACGGGGCCGGGGGCGTTCGCGCCGGCGGCGCGGACGGCGCCGGCGGCTCGTCCGGGCGCGGCTCGGGGGGGCGCTGGGGGTCGCGCAGGCGCGCGAGCACGCGCGCCTCCTCGTCCCGGCGGTCGGCCACGCGGCGGGTGTCCCGGGTGAGGATGGTCGGCAGTTCCGTGGCGTCGGCGGCCGAGACCACCAGCCCCCCCGCCGCCCATTGCACGATGTCCCGCAACTGGGCGAGGTTGGCCTGGCGCCCGATCCCCACGCCCGTGATCGTCACGCCCCGCCCCGCCAGGGGCCGCACGACGGGGCTGAAGAGCGGGCCCTCGGGGAACTGGTGTCCGTCGGTGAGCAGGATCACGTGCAGGATGGGCGCGGTCTCGGCCTCCAGCACGCGGCCGGCCAGGCGCAGCGCCGCGACGAGGTTCGTGCCCCGTCCGCCCGGCGCGACCGTCGCCAGGAAGCTGTGGACCTGGCTGGCCGCGAGCGCGCTCTCGGTGGGCGGCACGTCGAGCGTGGCCTCGTCGGCGAAGGTGACCACGCCCACCCGGTCCCGCGGCGCGAGGGCCGCGGCCGCGCGCCGGGCGCCTTCCACCGCCATGCGCAACTTCATGCCCCCGCCTTCGCCCATGCTCGGGCTGCGGTCCACCAACAGGAGCAGGGTGATGGGCAGCGCGTCCTCGGGGCGGCGCTGGGCCGCCAGGCCCGGCCCGGCCTCGGGCTCGGGGGGATCCAGGGGGCGCTCGGGCTCCGGCTGCGGCGGCGCCTCGGCCGGGGGCGGCTCGGGCTCGGCCATCGGCTCGAGCGGAAGGAGCGCGCCCAGCGGGGTAGCGGCCAGCGCCGTCCACGCGCCGGCGTCGGCCCCGGCGGCCACCAGCAGCCCCAGCCCCTCGCGCACCCGCCCGGCCAGCGCCTCGGCGGCGCCCGTGTCCAGTGCCGCGAGGCTCGCCGCGTCGGCGACCAGGGCTTCGGGCAACGTGCGCGGGTCGGCCAGGCGCAGCGCGAGCCCTTCGGGTGCGAGGGCCTCGACGCCGAGCCCCTGCACCGAGAGCGCGCGGCGCAGCGCCGAGCGCTCCGCGTCCACGACCAGCACGCCCACGCGGGGCGGCGCCTCCACGTGCACGACGGCGCGGCCGAGCGCGCCGGGGGTCTCGCCCTCCAGCAGCGCGAGCGCGACCTCGTGGGGGCCCGGCGCGAGCAGCACCTCCCGGAAGTGCACCTCCCCCTCCCGGCCCGTGACCGGGACGCGCGCCCGCTCCTGTCCGTCCACGAGCAGGCGTGCGGCGCCCGCGCCGGGCGGGCGGTCGGCGTAGGCGCCGCGCACCTCGAAGGGCCCCCGCACGCGCGCCGGCACGTCCAGGCCGACCCAGCGCGCGCGGGGCTCCGGCGGCCGTCCCACGCGTGGCACGGCGTCGGCGCGCACCGGCGCGCCGGCGGCCGCGGCCGCGCGGGCCGCCTCGGCGAGGCCCGCGACGGGCCCCCGGCCGTCGGAGACGAGCAGCACGCCGCCGGGCCGGGACCCCAGCGCCAGGCGCCCCGCGACCACGCCCCGCGCGGCGGGCGCTGGGGCCGGGGCCGGCGTGGCCTGGAGCAGGTCGGCCAGCGCGCGGGCCACGGCCTCCCGGCCGGCGCCCGCGGGCAGCGTGCGCACCGGGCCGGGCCCGGTGCCGTAGGCCGTGAGCTCGAGCGCCGGCCCCGCCTCCAGGAGCTGCTCGATCAGCGCCCCGGCGTCCTTCCGGGCGGCGGGATCCTCGAGCGCGTGCGCGTCCAGCACCACCACGGCCGCTGCGGGCTCGGGCGCGGGCTCGGGCGCGTACGGGGCGGCGAGCGCGAGCAGGGCGAGGCCCATCAGCGCCGCGCGCGCCAGGGTGCGGGCCCGCCGCCGGCGGGTCGGCCCGGCGAGGCGGCGCTCGGCCAGCCACACGCCGAGCGCGAGCGGGAACCACAAGAGCAGCCACTGCGGGGCGGCCAGGCTCACTGCTGCTCCCGTTCGGCGGACTACTTCCGAACCAGGACCGGATCGACCCAGTCCGCGCGATCCAGGCCGTGCAGGTCGCCGCCTTCCTCCACGACCAGCGTCAGCACCTTGACGCCGCTCACGTCCAGGGGCCCGACGCGCCGGGGCGCCTCGCCCTTCACGACGCCCTTGGCCTCCCAGAGCACCTTGCCGTCGCCGAGCACGCGCGCGTCCACCTCCGCCTTGAGGTGCTGCGCCTCGCGCTCCTCCAGCACGCTGTCGTCGATCCCGAACCACGCCTCGAAGCGCACGAACGCGCCGTCGAGCGGTACCTCGACGCGCGAACCGCTGTTCACGCCGAAGCCGTGGCGCCAGGCCGTGCCCGCGAGCCGCAGCGCCCCCCCGAGCGCCCGGCGGTCGGCGCGCGCCCCGAACAGCGCCTCGTGCATCTCCGCGCGCAGGATCTCGGGCGGGTCCTCGTACGGATGGCGGTAGGTGGCGCGCCAGGGCAGTTGCGAGGCGTAGACGAAGCGCGCGTCCTGGCGGCGCAGACGGGCGCGCCCGCCATCGTGACACTGGGAGCCGCGGGGGCACTGCTGTTCGACCCTGCCCACGGGGTGGTGGAGCGGGTGCTGGGGCGGGTGGACGACGTGATCCGCACCCCCGACGGCCGCCACGTGGTGATGCTCGACTGGATCTTCTCCGGCCTGTTCGGGCTGATGGAGGCCCAGGTGGTGCAGGACAGGCTGGACGAGGTGCGCATCCGCATCGTCGCC
>JAPKHB010000116.1 GCA_026647295.1 Planctomycetota bacterium
GAACGAGGGGCAGTAGCACCACTCGATCCAGGCCTCGCGGGTGTTGTCGTAGTTGAAGCTCTGGCCCAAGCCGGTGCCGAGCCACTCGTTGCTGTTGAGGGAGCCGGCGGCGACGAGCCCGTTCTCCTCGTCGTCCTCCAGCAGGTCGCGGCCGAAGTGGCCGAACTCGAGCTCCATGTAGTAGCAGATGTTGCAGGGCGCGGTGCCGCTGAACTTCAGCGTCGCGCGCGGCAGCGAGAAGCCCGAGAGGTCGCCGCCGGGGCCGAACTGCTCGAACTGGTGCGAGTCGTCGTAGTCCGCCCACTCGTACCGGGCCTGCAGCGTCAGGTTGATCTTCAGCGAGAAGTCCCCGCCGCGGATCCAGAAGCCGCTGTCGTAGCCGGCGCTGCCGGGGCCACCCACGAGCTGGGCCTCGGACCCGCCGGAGAGGTAGTTGTCCACGGCCGCCTGGACGTCGCGGGCGCTTGCCGCGTCAGCCAGGGCGTCCCGGGTGCCGAAGGCCGCCAGGGCCGCCAGCACCGCGATCGTCGTGATTGCCTTGCGCATTTCTCTCTCCCTGATGGATGGGGCACGACCCGCCCGCCGGGCCACGCTCCCTACAGGGGGAAGTATCGGGGGCCGGCGGACAGGAATCGCGCCCGAACGGCCAGGCCGGATCCTTCGGGACCCGCCCCGAGAGCGCATGAAAATGACGTAAACCCTTGCCGGGAAACGATCTACGATCCAAGGGGGCGGCGGGTCCCGGGCCTTTGCCCGTGTCATCTTACGGTCACCGATGGGTGCCTCGGGACCGGCGCGGTGGCCCCGCCGCCCGCCTGACCCGGCCGGTGTAGGGGGTAGTTCGCCCCGGCCTCAAGGCCGGGGAGGGGGCGGGTCGTAGCAGGCGCGGCCCGGGGCCGCGCAGGCCGCCGGGGTGGCCGCGCGGCCGTCGGGGCCGAGGACCTCCCCCGTCCGGTCGCACCAGCAGGCCGGGGGGTTGGCCAGGAACTCCTGCTCCGCGACCTCGGGCAGGCCGGTCATGGCCTCCTTCAGCCGCAGGTGCAGGCAGCGCACGCGCAACTCGGCGATCACGCGGCGGCGGTACTCGCCCGGAGGCTGCGTCATGAGCGCTCCAGCGCGTCGGCCAGCGCGCGGCGCGCCGCCACCGCGACCAGGCCGGCCTTGTAGGCCGTTCCGGGCAGGGGCGTCGCGCCCTCGGCGGCGGCGCGCCCGTCGAAGGTGGCGCGCACCTCGGCGAGGCGGCGCCCGGTGAGCGCGGCCTCGGCCGCGCGCGCGCGGTGGGGCGTGGGCGCGACGGAGCCGAGCCATACCCGCGCCTCGCGGATGCGATCCGCGTCGAGCGTGAGCCCCACGGCGGCCGTGACCAGGGGCCAGTCGAAGGCGGCCCGCTGGCGCACCTCGGCGTGCCCCACGCGGACCGGATGGGCAGAGGGCGGGATGCGCACGGCGCGGATCAACTCGCCCGGCTCGAGCGCCAGCACGTCGGAGCGCCCGGGTTCGGGCGCGCGCCACAGCGCCTCGAAGGCGAGCCCGCGCCCGCCCTCGGGGCCGCCGCCCACGAGGATCTCGGCGCCCAGCGCCCCGAGGACGGGGGCCACGCTGGAGGGGTGGGCGCTCGCGCACGGGTCGTTGGCGAAGATCCCGGCGGTCTCCTGCACGCCGCCGGGTTCGCGCACCGGGCAGCGGGACGCGCCCCGCAAGAGGCAGGGGAAGGACCGCAGCCGCCAGTAGCCACACCGCGTCGCCTGGGCGAGGTTGCCCCCCAGGGTGGCCCGGTGGCGGATCTGGGGGCTCGCCGCCTGGTCGGCCGCCCGCGCCAACGCGGGCAGGAAACGCCGGACCAGGTCGCTCCCGGCGAGGTCGGCGAGGGTGGCCAGGGCGCCCAGCACGAGCGCCCCGTCCTCCTCGAGGCGCAGCGCCGCGCCGTCGGTCACGTCGCACAGCCCGACCACGACCTCGGGCTCCTCGACCCGCTCCTTCCAGCGGTCGAGCAGGTCCACCCCGCCCGCCTTGGGCACCGCCCCGGGCTCGCGGCGCAGCGCCTCGGACGCCTCGGCCAGGGTGCGGGGCCGCAGGAAACGGAAGGCCTTCACCGCGGCGCCTCCTCGAGCGCGGCCAGCACCCGCGCCGGGGTCATGGGCAACTCCCGGACCTGCACGCCCAGGGCATGGAACACCGCGTTGGCCACCGCGGCGGCCGTGGGCACGGTCGCGGGCTCGCCCAGGCCCATCGCCCCGCAGTTGTTGAAGCCGGCTTCCAGGCTGGTGAGCAGCACCTCGACGCGCGGGCAGTCGGCCAGGCCCAGGATGCGGTAGGTGTCCAGGGTGGGATTCACCATGTCGCCCAGCGCGCGGTCCAGGCGCTTCTCCTCGTACAACGCGTAGGAGATCCCCTGGAGCACGCCGCCGTTGACCTGGCTGCGGGCCGTGAGCGGGTTGAGGACGCGCCCGGCGTCGTGGACGGCGACGACGCGCAGGACGCGCACGACGCCCGTCTCGGTGTCCACCTCCACCTCGGCGAACTGGCAACCGGCCGTCTCCCCGAAGGGTCCCGCCCAGTTCGGGCGCCGCGTCCCCTGGACGCGCACCTCCTCGTCGCCGATGAGGCGGCAGGCCTCGGCGAAGGAGGCGCGCCGCCCCTCCGGGCCCTCGAAGCCGCCGGCGGGGCTCCGGACCTCGGCGGCCGGCACCCCCCAGTGCTCGGCCAGCCGGGCGGCCAGCGCCTCGCGGGCCCGCAGCGCCGCCTCCCGGGCCGCGGGCGCGAGGGAGGCCGTCGTGGTGCTCCCGCCGCTCCCGGGGCCGGCCGGGTCGCGGGTGTCGCCGAGCCGCACCTGGACCCGCCCGGGTTCGATCCCGAGTTCCTCGGCCACCACGGCCGCCAGCACCGTCTTCATGCCGGTTCCGATGTCCTGGGCCGCGTTGGCGACGAGCACCCCCGCGTCGGCGCGCACCGTGAGGTCCACCTGCCACGGGGGGCGGCCGGCGTTGAGCCAGCGGGCGGCGGCGCAGCCGGCGCCCCGGCGCAAGGGGCCGGCGTCGCGCCGGGCGCGGGCCGCGGCCCAGCCGAAGCGCTCCGCCCCCAGTTCCCACTGCGCCTGGCGCACCGGGTGGGGGTCGTTGCGCCGGCGCACCTCGAGCGGGTCGGCCCCAAGGCGCGCGGCGTACAGGTCGATCAGGCTCTCCAGGGCGAAGAAGCCCTGGGGGTGGCGCGGGGCGCGAAACGCCGCCCCGCGGGCGGTGAAGGTGGCCACCTCGCTCTGGCGCATCCACAGCGCCGGGATCCGGTAGACGCTGTGGTTGGCCGCGCCCGCCCCCCCGGGCCCGTTGCCGGCGGTCCCGAAGGTCTCGCCCTTGAGGCCCAGGAACACGCCGTCGGCGGTCCCGGCGAGTTCGAGCCGCTGGATCGAGTCCGGGCGGTTGCCCCCCAGCAGGTGCTCCAGGCGCCGGGGCAGCATCAGCTGGACCGGCCGACCGGTCTCGCGGGCGAAGCCGGCGGCGATCACGTCCCACTCCAACGCGCCGAACTTGCTCCCGAAGCCCCCGCCCATGTGCTCGGTGAGCGTGCGCACCCGGGCCTCGGGGACGCCCAGTTCACGGCTGAAGCGGCCGCGCGCGAAGAACGAGGTCGCCTGGGTGCTGGCCCACACGGTGGCGGTGCCGTCGGGGTGGACCTGGGCGACGCACCCGTGCGGCTCCAGGCAGGAGTGGGTCTGCACGGAGGTGCGGTACTCGGCCGCCACCCGCACGGGGGCGGCGGCGAAGGCCTCGTCGACCGCGGCGCGGTTCCCGGGCTCCGGCGGGGCGTGCAGGTTCCCTTCGGTGCGGCCCGGCTCGACCCGGGGGGCGTCGGGGGCGAGCGCGTCCTCGGTCGTGACCGCGGCCGGCAGCGGCTCGAACTCGACCCGCAGCGCCGCCAGCGCGTCGTCCAGCGCGCGCGGGTTCTCGGCGCACACCGCGGCGACGATCTGCCCGGCGTAGGTCACGCGCCGCCCCGCGAAGGTGCGCACCGCGAGCACGCCGGGGACCGCGCGGGCGGCGGCGTCGTCCACCGCGACCACGCGGGCGTGGGCGTGGGGCGAGCCCAGGACGCCCGCGAAGGCGAGGCCGTGCGGGTGCACGTCGTAGGTGTAGCGGGCCGCGCCGGTGACCTTGGCCTCGCCGTCCACGCGCGGGACCTCGCGCCCGACCCAGCGCAGGGCCGCGTCCACCGGCCAGGGGTCCGCGTCCAGGTCGTGCACCTGGACGGTGATCTCGCGGCGCAGGGCGGGGTGGCGGGCCACGAGGTCCTCGGGCCCGATCAGGCCGACCCGGTAGGTGACCTCGCGGGACACGCTACCCGCCCTGTCCGGCGGCCTTGAGCGCCGCCTTGAGCACGTGGGGATAGGTGCCGCAGCGGCACAGGTTGCCGGCGCAGGCGCGGCGGACCTGGGCCTCGGAAAGCCCGGGGCCGTGCTGGGCGACGGCCCACGCCACCGACATCACCAGGCCCGGGGTGCAGAAGCCGCACTGCAGGGCGTCCTCCTCCACGAAGGCCCGCTGCACGGGGTGCAGGCGGCCCGGCTGCCCCAGCCCCTCCACGGTGGTGACCTCGCGGCCCTCGGCCTCGACGGCGAGCACGCTGCACGCGTGCACCGTCCGGCCGTCGAGCCACACGGTGCAGGCGCCGCACTGGCTCCGGTCGCACACGGGCTTGGCCCCCGTGAGGTCGAGGTCAAGGCGCAGGGCCTCGAGCAGGGTCACCCGGGGCTCCACGCGCAGGGTGCGTTCGGCGCCGTTCACGCGCAGCGCCACGTCGACCGCCCCGGGCCCCTGGGTGCGCCAGGGAGTGGCCGCCGGGCCTTCTTCGGCGCCGGCCGGCGTCGCGCCGAGCAACGCGCGCGCGGCGGCGGCGGCCCCGGCGCCCTGGAACAGGGCCCGGCGGGTGATCCCGCGGGCCGGCGGGACGGAGGGGTCCTCGGCCATGGCGTCCTCGGAGGGCGGCGCGCCCGGAGCCGGTGTACTGCGGGGCGCGGGGCCGGTCAACGGGGCGGGGTGCGCCACACGCCTCGGGGCCGCACGACGCGGTCAGCGCAGGGCGAAGTCCCGGCGGACCTCGGTGCCGGGTTCGAGGGTGAACTCGACCCGGCGGGCCAACTGCCCGTCGGCCCGCACCGGCCCGGCCGCATAGCGCCCGGGCGGCAGCCGCGCGTCGAAGCCCAGCGGCGTGAGCAGCACGTCGAAGCCGTGCCCGAGCACCCAGGACTCGTCCTCGAGCCGGAAGAAGCGCACGCGGTGGCCCGGCGGAAGGCCCGGCACCGTGCCGCGCACGCGCACGGTCGCCTGCGCCGGCCCGAGCGCGACCGGGGTGGGGTCGGAGCCGGCGGGGACGGCGGCGGGGTGCCAGGACCTCCCGACGCGCACCCACAGCCGCTGCGCCCCCGCCCCGGTGCGCAGCCGCCACCCGCGGGGCCCGCGCCCGACGATGGCGAGCCCGTACACGTCGGCGCCCTCGGCCCGCACGAGCACCTCGGGCGCCTCCGACCCGCCCGACGCATCCTCCGGCAGGACGAGGTCGAGGTTCCGCGCCTCGCCGGCCGGGGGCTCGCCCAGGATCCAGACCTCGCCGAGGCGCTGCCACTCGTCGAAGCTGACCTCGACCGTGGCCTCCGCGCGCCCGGGCAGCGAGACGACGAGGGGCGCGTCCAGCGTCGGAACGGCGTCGAAGGTCGCCACCCCGCGGAAGGTGGTGCGTTCCTCGACCAGATCCAGCGGGAGGGCGCGGCGTGCCAAGCGGACGGGCGTTCCGTCGGGGACCGGTACGGGGGTGCGGGCGGGGGCAGGGACGACGCGCACCAGCAGCGGCGCCGCGGGCGCGGGGTGCACCAGGCCCAGGCGCGGCTCATCGCCGAGGCGCTCGGACAGGGGGACGCCCAGGAGCTGCGTCGCCCGGCCGTCGGAAAGGCGCCCGAGCGCGCGCAGTTCGTTGCCCGGCTGCCAGTGCTCGGCGGGGATGCGCAGGCCGACCCAGCCGCCCTGCTCGATCACCTCCACGGGCACCGGCGTGAACGCGCCCCCGGGCCGGCGGACCTCGACCCCCCACTCGGGGCTCACCATCCAGCGCCGCGCGTCTTCGGTGGTGACGTAGAGGCAGCGCGGCCGCCCCAGGGGCAGCGGGCGCGGCGGCCGGCCGGGCCCGGCCTCCAGGAGCGGCGGCGTCGGCTGCGTCCAGAGCATCCCCCAGGCGTGCGGGGAGACGATCCGGTAGTGGCCGTCCGGGGCGCCCCGCGCCAGGTACACGCCGGGCTCGCCGGTGGGTTCGAGGGGGTACTCACGCCCGGGCTCGGCGGAATCCTCGCGGCGCAGGAACAGCGGCTGGGGCGGCGGTCCATCGGGATCCAGCGTCACGACCTGCACCCGCAGCCCGGCGGGCCCCTCGGCCCGGGGGCCGCAACCCCCGAGCAGGAGCGCGGCGCAGAGCAGCGGAGTGAGCGTACGCATCGGATCCGGCCTCCGGGCGCGGCCCATGCTACGCGCGGGCCAGGCGCGCGCGGCGGGGCCGGGGGCGGTCCGAGGGCGCGGTCAGGGGCCGGGTCGCGGCCAGCCGGGCGAGCGCGCGTCCGGTGTGGGTGCGGGCCCGCCGGGCCAGGTCCGCGGGCGGCCCCTGGTCCACGATGCGCCCGCCGTCCGCACCGCCCTCGGGGCCAAGGTCCACGACGTGGTCCGCGTGGGCCACGAGTTCCAGGTGGTGCTCGATCAGCAGGACCGTGTCGCCGCGCTGGACGAGCCGCTCCAGCACGGCGCGCAGGCGGTCCACGTCCTCGCCGTGCAGCCCGACGGTGGGCTCGTCCAGCACGTACAGCGTCGGGCCGCCGCGCCCCGCGCCGGCCAACTCGGCCACCAGCTTGAGGCGCTGGGCCTCGCCGCCCGACAGCGTGGGCGAAGGCTGACCGAGCGTGAGGTAGCCGAGCCCGATCTCGTTCATCCAGCGCACGGCCGGCTCCACGCGGGGCAGGTCGGAGAACACCGCCAGCGCTTCCTCGAAGGTGAGCCCCAGCAGCGCGGCGGCGTCCCGCCCGCGCCAGCGCACGGCCAGCGTCTCGGGGTTGAAGCGCCGCCCCTGGCACTCCTCGCAGCGCTGGCGCACGTCGGGCAGGAAGGACATCTCGACCGTGATCTCGCCGAGCCCCTCGCAGGCCGGACAGCGGCCGCCCTTGCGGTTGTACGAGAAGCGGCCGGGGCGGAACCCCCGCGCCCGCGCCTCCGGGACCAGCGAGAGCACGCGGCGGACCTCGTCCCAAAGGCCCAGGTAGGTGGCCGGCACGCTGCGCGGCGTCTTGCCCACGGGCGTTGCGTCCACCTCCAGCACCCGGGCCAGCGGGCCGTGGCCCTCGAGCGAGCGCAGGGGCTCGGCCTCCGGGGGGCGGCCCGCCAGGCGCGCCTTGAGGGCCGGGACCAGGACGCCGTGCACCAGCGTGGACTTGCCGGCGCCGCTCACGCCCGTCACCGCGACCAGCGCGCCGAGCGGCAGGTCCAGGTCCACGCCGCCCAGGTTGTGCAGCCGCGCCCCGCGCAGGCGCAGCCAGGCGCCGGAGGCGCGGGGGGCGGCGCGCAGCGCCGGGGGCGGGCGCGCGAGCAGGCGGCCGGTGGGCGAGCGGGGGTCGCGCGCGAGTTCCGCCGGCGTCCCCTCGGCCACGATCCGGCCACCCTGGCGCCCGCCCCCGGGCCCCAGGTCGATCACCCGGTCGGCGCGCGCCACCGTCTCCAGGTCGTGTTCCACCACCAGCAGGCTGTTGCCCCGCGCCCGCAGGGCGTCCAGGGCCTCCAGCAGCCGGGCGTTGTCGCGCGGGTGGAGGCCGATGGTGGGCTCGTCCAGGACAGTGCACACCCCGGCCAGCCCCGAGCCGAGTTGGGCCGCGAGCCGGATGCGCTGCGACTCCCCGCCCGAGAGCGTCGCCGCCGTGCGGTCCAGCGTGAGGTAGCCGAGCCCGAGGCGATCGAGGAACTCGACCCGTTCACGCAGTTCACGCCGCACGGGCGCGGCGATGCGCTCCGCGCGGCCGTCCAGGACGAGGCCCTCCACCGCCGGCAGGAACTCCGCCACGCTCGCGCCCAGGAGTTCCGGGAGCCGGCGGCCCCCGAGCCGCACGGCGCGGGCCTCGGGGCGCAGGCGCTCGCCGCCGCAGGCGGGGCAGGGCTTGCGCGTCACGTAGGCGCCGAACCAGTCGATCGCCACGTCGGGCGCGGCGTCGAGCACCTCCTCCAGGCGCTCCGCGACGCCCCGGAAGCGCCCGCCGGCCATGGGTCCGCCGTGGAGCAGGGCGCGGCGCACGCCGGGGGGGATGCGCCGCCAGGGCGTCTGCGCCGTGACCCCGAACGCCTGGCGGGCTTCGCGCAGGAAGGACGCCCTCAAGGGGGCGCTCGATCCGAGCACCGGCAGCGCCCCGCGCCCGAGCGGGGCGGTGGCGTCCACCGGGATCCCGGCCGCGATCACCCGCGCGCGGGTGCCGAGGCCCCGGCAGGAGGGGCACCAGCCCCTTTGGCTGTTGTGGCTGAAGAAGCGCGGGTCGAGTTCGGGCACCGTGGTGCCGTCGCGCGGACAGGTGCGCCGGGTGCTGTAGAGCCGCTCCCCGCCCGGCGTCCCCACGACGCGGACGCTGTGCCCGCCCAGCGCGAGCGCCTCGGCCAGGGCGGACCGTAGCGCGGGCGCCGCCCCCGGCGCGCCGAGGTCCAGGGCCGCCACCTCCTCCTCCAGGTCGTGGATCGCGTAGCGGTCCAGGGCGGGCGGCGGGTCGGTCGCCACCCACGCGCCGTCCACGCGCGCGCGGGCATGCCCGCGCCGCGCCATGGCCGCGAACTCGTCCCGGTGGAAGCCCTTGCGCCCCCAGACGCGCGGGGCCAGCAGCCGGACCGTCGCGCCCGCGTAGTGCTCGCGGACACGATCCTCGAGGGCCTCGGCGGGCAGCGCCTCGAGCGCCCGGTCACAGGCGGGGCAGTGCGGCGTTCCCGCCCGGGCGAAGAGCAGGCGCAGGAAGTGCGCGACCTCGGTCACCGTGGCGACCGTGCTGCGCCGGCCCCCCTGGGTGCGCCGCTGCTCGATCGCCACCGTGGGCGGGATGCCCTCGATGCGGTCCACGTCGGGGCGCGCGAGTTGGCCCACGAACTGGCGCGCGTAGGCGCTCAAGGTGTCGATGTAGCGCCGCTGCCCCTCGGCGAAGACGACGTCGAAGGCGAGCGTGCTCTTGCCCGAGCCGCTGGGTCCGCTCACGACGACCAGCGCGTCCCGGGGGATGTCGACGTCCAGGCCGCGCAGGTTGTGCTCGCGGGCGCCGCGCACGCGGATCTCGGCGGCGGCCCCCCGCCCGGCGCCGCGGCCGCGCGGGACGGCCGAAGGGCGCCGGCCGAGGCGGGGCGGGCGGGCCCGCAGCGCCCGCCCCGTCTCGGTGTCGAGGCGCGCGATCGCCTCGGGGGGGCCGTCCCCCACGACGCGCCCGCCCTTGGGCCCGCCGCCCGGCCCGAGGTCCACGACCCGGTCGGCGGCGCGCAGGAGGTCCAGGTGGTGCTCCACCACCAGGACGAAGTGTCCCTGGGCGCACAGCCGCCGGAGCGCGCCGAGGAGCAGGGCGCCGTCCGCCATGTGCAGGCCCGTCGTCGGCTCGTCGAAGACGTAGAGCCGCGGGCCGCGCGCGGCGGGTTCGGCCAGGGCCTGCGCCAGGCGCACGCGCTGCCACTCCCCGCTGCTCAAGGTGGACAGCGACTGGCCCAGCCGCAGGTACCCGAGCCCGACCTCCCGCAGGCCCGCCAGCCGCTCCCCCACGCGCCGGACGCCGGCGAAGCGCTCGG
>JAPKHB010000117.1 GCA_026647295.1 Planctomycetota bacterium
CCGCTTCCCAGGTCAAGGCCGGCGCCGGCGCCGTGGAGGGCACGGGCGTGGCCGGGGCCACGATCACCGCCGGCAAGGCCGTCTACGAGGACCAGGCCGACGGGAAGATCAAGCTCGCCGACGCGAACCTCTCGCTGGCCGCGGCCAAGGCCCGGGGGGTCGCGCTCCACGGCGCGCTCGCCAACCAGCCGATCCGCTACCAGAAGGGCGGGAAGGTGATCCTGGGGGCGGGCGCGAACCCCGTGAAGGGGACGATCTACGGCGTCTCGGGCACGGCGGGCGGGATCGCTGCCCTCGGGAGCCCGACCGGGACGGGCCCGGGGTCGAGCGACCTCGCCACGGGCTGGCACACCACGATCCTGGGCGTGGGCGACGGGGACGGGGGCCTTGACCTCGTCCCCGGCGGGCCGTTCGCCAGCGGCCACGCGGTGCCCTGATGCGCCTGGGCGAACTGCGCCACCTGCTGGTCCACGAGGTCGCGGTCGAGCAGCGCGAGCTCGACGGCGGCGTCACGACGCAGTGGGACCCCCAGGGCGTGGCCTGGGGCCGGGTCGAGCCGCTCACCGGCCGCAAACTCGAGCTCGCCCAGCGCCAGGAGCCCCGGGTCACGCACCGCGTCACGCTGCGTTACCACCCCACTCTTCAGCCCCAGGACCGGCTCGTCTTTGGCGAGGGCCGGGCGCTGCACGTCCATGCCGTCTTCTCCACGGACGAGGGGAAGGACGAGACGGTCGTGCTTTGCGAGGAGGTGCCGGCGTGATCGACGAGGCCCTCCAGGACCACTGCCTCTCGGACGCGACGCTCAAGGCCCTCGTGGGCGACCGGATCTACCCCGAGTTCGCCCCGGCCAGCGCGGTCGTGCCGTACGTCCTGCGCACGCGGATCAGCAACCCGCCCCACGACCACCTCTCCGGGGAGGCCGCGATCGCAAGCCCGACCTACCAGTTCACCGTCGTCGCGGCCTCGAACCGGGAGCGAAACGCCGTCGGCGCGGCTCTTCGCGCCTGTCTCTCGCGGTACTCCGGCGCGATGGGGACCGAGGACGTCGAGGTCTCCTCGCCCGACGAGGCCGACGACGTCGAGGCGGCCGACGACGGGAGCGAGCGGCGCCTCTTCCTGCGCCGCCTGGACTTCGAGGTCTGGCACGCCCGCGAGCCCGTGAGGTGACCCCATGAGCAACAAGTTCGTCAGCGTCTCCAACGGCATGCGGATCGTCTTCAGGCGCTCGGGCTTCGAGGCCGACATCCTGTCCGTCTCGCACTCGGGCGTCGCACGGGCGATCATCGAGACGAGCCACATGGGCACGCCCGAGCCCGGCGAGGACGAGATCGGGGGGAAGACCTTCATCGTGGATCCGCTCGAGGACCCCGGGGTGCTCGAACTCCAGGTCCACTACGACCCCTCCAACCCCCCGAAGCGCACCGACCCCGAGCACGCCGAGTCGATCGAGATCACCTACCGAAAGCCCAAGGGCGCCCAGACCCCGGCGCGCCTGGTGGGCGAGGGGTGGCTCCAGGAGTGGGGCGCGGAGATGAACCTCGGGGCCAAGATGACGGCGACGATGTCGGTCAAGTTCACCGGCATCCTGAGCGTCGTGAAGGCGGCCTGAGCATGAGCAACCTGCGTGACCAGATCCTCGCGTCCAAGGGCCTTTCGCCCGTCCCGGTCTCCTGCCCCGAGTGGGGGGAAGGGGTCGTCATCCACGTCCACCCGCTCACGGCCGACCAGCGCGACGCGCTGGAGGAGGAGTCGACCGAGCTCGCCGCCCAGGCCGACTTCGCCCCGGGCGCCGGACGCAGGCGCCTTCACGCCCGGGCGGTGGTGCGCGCGGCCCGGGACGCCGAGGGGAAGCCCATCTTCCGCCTCGAGGACGTCGAGGCCCTGGCCGGGAAGGACGCCCGCGTGCTGGACCGTCTCTACCGGGTCGTCGACCGCCTCTCGGCCGTCAGCGAGGAGGAGGTCCAGGCGCTCCTGGGAAAATCCGCCGGGACCCCTGGCGGCGCTTCCTCTTCCGACTCTGCCGCGAGCTCCGGGTAACGAGCCCGCGGCGGCTCCTCGCCGAGCTCACCTCCCGGGAGGTCTCCGAATGGGACGCCTACTTCCGGTGGCTGGACGAGGGCGCCCGACCGGAGAACTCCGTCAAGGTGACGGAGTTTCCGGCCCGGGGACGTGGGGCCGCGCGCGCCGCGCCCCTGGGCGACGACCCGGAGGTCTCCTGGCAGCGGCTGCTCGCGTTCGCAGAGGGCGTGAACCAGGCGCGGGGGGGCTGACGTGAGCAAGCGGTCCCTGGTGGTCAAGGTCGAGGGGGCGACGGAACTCACGGCCGCGTTCAACGCGCTGGCCTTTTCGGCCCAGAAGAAGGTCATGCGCCCGGCGCTTCGGGCCGGGGGGAAGGTGATCCTCGCGGCCGTGAAGGCCCGCGTGCCCAGGAAGTCCGGTGCGCTCGCTCGCGCCATCAAGTTGCGCTCGCGCGGGCGGTCGCGCAAGGTGATCGGCGTCGCGGTGTTCGTCGACAACAAGCTGATCCCGCTCAAGAAGGGCGAGGGCCAGCACAACCGCGAGGGCTTCTACCCCGCGCACCTGGAACTGGGCTACGTGCGGGGCGGGATCCGCGCCCGGCGGACCTTCACCGCGGAGGGCGTCGACCGCCTGGGGCGCCGCTACACCCGGCGGCGGGTGTCCAAGACGGTGACCGGGGGCAAGGTGATCCCGCCGCGGTCCTTCATCCGGGCGGGCTTTGACGCCGTGAAGGAGCAAGCGCTCTCGGCGATCGTGGCCGAGGCCGGCCGGAGGATGGAGCTCATCTACCAGAAGCCCAAGGCGGCCGCGTCGCTCGACGAGGGCGGGGACTGACCCGTGGCCGGGACGCTCCGAAACCTCCGCGCGACCGCCACGGCCGAGGTCTCCAACCTCGAGCAGGGGATGCGGCGGGCCGCCCAGGCCACGCGCCGGGTCGGGGACGCGGCCGAGGAGGCGAGTCGCCGGGGCAGCCGGGCCATGGACAACCTCGGCCAGCGTAGCCGGGTGAGCATGGGCGTGATCGCCACGGGTGGGCGCAACGCCGTGAGCGGCCTGCTCCAGCTCAGCAGCGTGGCGGGAGGGACGGCCGGCAAGGTCGGCGGGCTCGTCTCCACGATGATCACGGGCTTTGCCAGCGGGGGCGTGATCGGGCTTGGGATCGCGGCCGTGACGAGCGCGCTCTCGTTCCTGGGGGCGAAGTCCGAGGAGGCCCGCCGGCAGCAGGAGAAGCTCCGGGAGGAGCAAGCGAAGGCCGCCGAGGAGGCCAAGCGCCTGGCCGAGGAGGCCAGGAAGGCCGCCGAGCAGAAGGCCCGGGACCTCCAGGTGATCCGGGACGAGATCGCCCTCATCAACGCCCGCTCCAAGGCCGAGGAGCGCGCGATCGCCAACCAGATCGCGCTGCGCAAGGCCGCGGCGAAGGGCCCGGAGTTCGAGGGCCTCGAGCGGCGCCGGCAGGCGGCCGAGGAAAGCCGCCGGCGCCGCGAGGAGGAGCAGAAGGAGGCCGAGGCCTCGGCGGCGCGGGTCAAGCGCGAGGCCGAGCAGGAGGCCGAGAAGGAACGCCGGGAGGCCGAGGCGGCCCGGGAGCGTACGAAGGCCCTGGTCGACCAGGCCCGGCGCGAGTTCGAGATCCTGACGCTCACGGCCGAGCAGCTCGAGATGAAGCGCCGCCAACAGCTGATCCAGGACCTGATCAACGAGGGCAAGCGCGCGGAGGCCGAGGCCATCCGCCAGGCGATCAAGTAC
Organism: Planctomycetota bacterium; assembly: GCA_026647295.1. GTDB lineage: Bacteria > Planctomycetota > PLA2 > PLA2 > JAEUHO01 > JAPKHB01. Next base: position 3,763 of record JAPKHB010000117.1, read on the forward strand.
GCCGAGGAGAAGCAGGCCCTGGAGGAGAAGGCCAAGGAAGCGAAGAAGCAGGCCGAGGAAGCCAAGCGCGAGGAGGAGAAGCGCGTCGAGGCCCGCCGCCGGCTGGCCGACGCTGCCGCCGAAGAGGTCGAGAAGCTGCGTGAGGAGCGGGCGCTGCTCGCGGCCGGGACCGACGAACTGCGCCAGCGCGAGGAGCGCCGCCAGCGCGAGATCGAGCTGATCAAGCAGTACGGGACCGAGGCCATGAAGGTGATCCAGGAGCAGCGCCGCTTCTGGGCCGAGGAGGACGCCCGGGCGGCGAAGAAGCGGGCCGAGCAGGCCGTGGCCGCCAAGCGCACCGAGCACCAGGCCGCCCGGGGCGTGGGCCTGGACCGCCTGGATGAGGACGGGAACCTGGTCGAGGGCAGCCTCGCCGCGGCCCGCCAGGAGCGCCGGGAGGCCACGCGCCGGCAGAAGCGCCGCCGGGCCGCCATCGGCCGGCGCATGGGGCGGTCGGTCCACAGCGGGCAGTTCTCGGGCCTGGGCGGGATCCGCTCGGGCCGGCGCATCGACCAGCGCGGGCCCTTCTCCTCGCTGATCGAGGGCGAGGGGGACATGGGCGTTCGCCGGGGCGAGGGCGGGGCGGTGGACCCCGGGGCGCGGGACCCGGTCCCGGGCGTGGGGGCTCCGGGTGACGTGCGGCCCCCGGGCTTCCCGCCGCCCCCGATCCCGGCGATCACGCCGCAGGGCGGGGCGCCCGTGGACTACCGCGACGCGCCCAAGAACCTCGCCGACGCGGCGAAGGCCGCCCAGGACACCGTGGCCGCGCTCGAGGGCCTCACCCAGCCGGCCAAGGACGCGGCCGAAGGCGCGCGCAAGACGGCCGACGCGGCCGGCGAACTCGGCGGCCCGGTGCGCGAGCTCGTGGACGGCCTGGGCTCGGCCGCCGAGGGCCTGGGCACGGTCCAGGCCACGGTGAAGGAGGCGGTGACCGGGGTCAGCCAGGTCGTCAAGGCCGTCACCGAGCTCCAGGCCGAGATGGCCCGCTTGAAGCAGGCGCTCGACATGATCGGAAAGGCCGCCTGATGGGCGCTGCCACGGGCCGGGTCTACTACGGGGACTTCCGCCTCTGGCGCGAGGCCATGGCGCCCGAGGAGCACTACGCCAGGACGCAACTCCAGGAGTTCCAGGGCGTGGACCAGCCCCGCCTGCTGGTGATCGCGGCCAGCGCAAACGCGGGCCTTGACCTTGAGTGCCGGTGCCTGGGCTTCCCCAACCCGGGTTCGAAGACCCGGTCGGGGTGGCTGGCCGTGAAGCGCGGCCTGCGCCTTGGCATGGACGCCCGGATCCACCGCACGGACCCGGTCGTGTGGGTCGACGACGACACCACGCTGCGCGTTCTCACGGCCGTCGGGGGCTCGCCGGCCTACGAGGTGGCGGGCGGGCACCCCTACGCCAACGGCGACGTCGTGCTCGTGCGCCGGGCCGGCGTCGGGCTCTTCTCGCTTGGGCAGGTTCTGAATGCCACGGCCACGGCCTTCGACCTCTCCTCGCTCCTGGTCGGGATCCCGGTCCATGCCATCCAGATCGGCGACGAGGTCCTCCTCGTCGAGGCCTACTGGCTCGGGATGGTCTGGCGGGACTTTGAGCCCAAGAACGAGGCGGGCTGGTGGGCCCGGGAGGTCGTCTACACCTTCCGCGGCTCGGGCACCTCGAGCTACGCGCGCACCGCCGCGGCGGTCGGGAGCTGACCGGTGCCGGCCGCGACCCTCCTCTACAAGCACACCTTCGACGGGGCCGGCTACCCGGACTTCAACGTGGTCTGGCCGGGCTTCACGTTCCCCGCGAGCGGGGACGTGAACGCGCTGGGGCGGACGCGCCCCGTGGTGGACGGCCACGGCCGCGGGCTCCCCTCGCGCACGATCGGGGGCGTGACCTGGCGGGCCAAGAGCGCGAACGCCCCGGGGCGGCAGGCCCACCGCACGGCCCTTTGGGCCAAGTGGAAGAACGCCGGCTTCTCGGCCCGGCGCGAGGTCGGGATCATCGTCCGGTACCTGGACGCGAAGAACTGCCTCGTCGCGCGGCTGCGATCGATGGGGACGGCGAACCCCGAACTGCGCCTCTTCAAGGTCGTGAACGGCGTGGCCACGCAGCTGGGGTCGACCTACACGGGGGCGGACCTGGGGGCGACGCAACTCAACGCCGGCGTCGAGTGGGCCGTTCGGGTCGAGGACTTGGCCGGCAGCGACGACACCAAGGTCGAGGTCTACGTCGGGGTCCAGACCGAGGCTGAGCGCGGGACGCTTCGGCTCTCCTGGACCGGGGACGTGGGGGCGCTTCGGGGGCTTCACACCTCCGGCGTTGAGCTCACGGACCAGGTCTTCGGCGACGACGTGCGCGTGGACAACCTGGCCTGCTACGACCTCTCGGACGAGTGGAACCCCTCGGGGCCGTCGCCTGGGCCCGGGGCGGGGTGGCAGGTCGAGCTGGGCAACACGCTCTACTCCCTCGACGAGCTCTCCTCGATGACGCCCCGGATCGACCTCGTGCGCGTGACCCAGGGCTACGGGCAGAAGGGCAACAGCGCGACCTTCCGGGTCTCGGGGGACTACCGCCAGACGGCGCTCCTCTTCCCCGGCCAGACGGTGCGGGTGCTTCACGATGGCGCCGTCCGGTTCCGGGGCTGGGTCGCCGACGGGCAGCTCTCCGCGGACCCGACCGAGTCGCAGGACTGGAACTGCTACGACGCCCACTGGAACGGGCGCCTGGTCACGCTGCTGCGTGCGGACAAGGTGGGCTCGTACTACTACAACGTGACCGACCCGGAGGGCGACGAGTACGACGCGACCCAGACGGGCAAGACCATCGGGCAGATCCTCAAGCACCAGTTCGACCAGAACGCGGCGCTGCTCCGGTTCTACGGCTGCGCACCCCCGACCGGGGACGCCTACGTGTCGACGGAGCTCGACTTGCTGGATGCCGTGATCCCGGACGTCGTGGCCTCGGGGCAGTTCCCGGCGATGGTCGATACGCTCCTTCGCTTCATGGGCCACAAGTTCGTGGTGTGGGTCGACCCCGCCGACCTCAAGTGGCACTTCCGCGACGTGACCACGCTCGCCGGCGAGGACGTCTCCTTCACCAGCGAGTGGGTGACGCTCAAGGTGAAGCCCGACCGCGACAAGGCCTACACGCGCGTGGAGTGGCGCGGGACTCGCAAGGCCGACGCCGACCCGGTCCGGCTCAAGCTCTCCGACGGGTCGCTTCGGCCCGCGTGGACGAAGGAGCAGGAGGACAAGTACGGGAAGAACAAGCGCAACCGCAGCCAGGCCGTGGGGAAGATCCTCTCGGCCGGCGAGGGCGTGGCCCCGGACGGAAAGACCCGGCCCTTCTTCGACGTGGCCCCGGGGCTCTTTGACCCGGACGACTTCCGCGGCGCCGTCTGCGTCAACACGGACGGCTTCACCCGCCTTGTGGTCACGCACTCAAGCACGCGCTTCTGGCTCTCGCCGCCGGCCTGGGGCGGGGGGGTGCCCCCGGCCCCGGGAACGGACTACTCGCTCAACCTCGCCGACAAGAACGCGCTGGCCGAACTCTCCGCGCAGGGCGTGGGCCGGGGCTTCTACTACTCGGGTCCCACCCACGTCTGCGGCTACCCGGGGGCGGCCTCGGGCCTGGCGATCGAGAACCTCTGGCAGCACGGCTTCTGCGGCCAGGCGCGGGCGCTCACCAAGGGCGAGGACGGGACGGTCCACACCGAGGAGTTTCAGTACTCGGTCCGGGTGCCCAACCAGTTCCAGCGCGACGCGGGCTGGTGTGACACCACGGTCAAGATCGCCGAGAAGCCCAAGCCCTCGGTCGGGCTGGTGAACTTCCTTCCGCCCGCCGGGGGCTCGCCGCCTACGAGCGCGTGCGTTCCGGGCAACACCAACAAGCCCCGGCAGATCCCGCTCGTGGACATCGAGATCGAGGTCCCGGTGCGCAAGGACGCGGCGGCCTGGTTCGCCGAGCCGCCCGACGTGAACGATCGCCCGGCCTTCCGCGGGCCCTCCTACAGCGACGACCCCGCCGTGTGGGACGGGGCGGGCGAGCCTTACGACGACGACTGGCGCGTCACCCAGACCTACATCGTGGACGACCCGGACTTCGTCGACACGGACCAGGAGCCGGGCCTGAGGAAGGCCGCGAAGGCGATCCTCGACGTCAAGAGCCAGAAGCAGTACCTGTTCGAGATCGGGCTGGCGACGCCGTGGAAGGCCGCCCCGCCGGACGCGCCGCTCGCCGCTTCGACCTCCCGGTGGGCGGGGATGGCCAAGCGGGTCACGCTCTCCTCGGGCGCCCGGACCACGCAGTTCGAGGCCGCGACCGACCTCCAGGTGTTCAAGGTGACCTGGGAGGTCGGGCAGAACCGAACCGTGCTCGAGGCCGGGACCGCGAGCGGGTGGATGGCCTTCGAGGGGATCGAGATCTCGAAGGCCTTCAGCGAAGCGCGCGTGCTGAAGAAGGCCGCGCGCATGATCAAGGACGTCGAGGACTTTCGCAACTGCCTGCTCACCAAGCCCGAGGACCGGATCGGGGGCGCCCAGAAGGGCCCGGTCGACGCCTGCGACGTGACGATCATCAACGAGCAGTCGCGCCGGGTGGTGTCCGTCGAGAAGGACGACGCCGACAAGATCCGGCACATCACCCACCAGGCGCTTCGGACCTGGCTCGATGAGGAGCTCACGATCGGCCCCCACGCCGACAACCCGGGGGCCAACATCGCCGTCCCCGGACGCGACGGCCTGGCCGCGAGGCAGGTGATCGACGGGCCGGTGCTTCGGTCGCACGCGAACCCCGACATCCCGTTCCAGGGCCCGGCGCCGGGCAACAACGGGGACCGGGGGCGCTACGGCGGGCAGATCGTGACGGACTTGGGGGCCGACGGCCGCCCGCCGCGGGAGATCTACCGGCGGGGGGGCTTCGCCTTCCGAAAGCGCGAAGACGGCGCGGCGGGCTACGACGGGCCCCCGGGCCTGGAGTGGTCGGCGGTCGGGGCGGACGGGGCGCCCACGGGGCCGTGGACGGTCTTCACGAGCGCCCGGAGCCTCCCGAACCAGCAGGCCCCACTCTCGATGCTGGGCCACGGCTCGACCCAGCACCAGCTGCTCGAGATGGCGCGCGAGCTCGGCCGGGCCTTGGGGCGCGTCTCCGACCAGGTCACCCAGGCCTTCCTTGCCCCGGGCGCGGTGGGGGCCGGGTACGCCGACGGCGCGCCGGCGGACCTCGCGTCCCTGCTGCGCGTCGCCGGCGCCGCGAACCCGTGGCTTCGGCCCGTGCCCGAGTCCTTCGGGGACCCCGGCGGGCTCGTCTTCCGCGGGCCCGTGAACGACCTGGGCGCCGACGCCGGGCTGCTCTGGCGGGTCCGCACCCCCGAACTCCTCCTCGTGCGGGTCGTCGAGGTCGCCCCGGGACTGGGGACAAATGCGGGCCGCTATGCCTGGGACGCCTCCGGCCCGGGCGGGACGAGCGAGTTCCTGGCGAGCGCCTCGGTCGTGCACAAGCAGATCGACCCCGTCGCCATGTCCCGCGACCAGCGCCACCCGGGCGACGCCGACCCCATGGCCGCCTCCAACCCCTTCGGGTTCGCAAACGAGGGCTGGGTGCTCAACCAGTCCGGCACGGGCTTCCAGGCCGGCGCCGGCGGCGTGGTACCGATCCCGCCCTACGCCCGGGGGACGGCCGGGATCTGGGCGCTGCTGGCCGAGAATCCGGGCGGGGGGCCGCTTCCGCCGGGGACGACCTACCAAGTCCAACTCGACCACGCCTGGAAGGCCTCGCCGTGGGCGGCGCCCGTGGTGGGGGCCCCGACCAGCGTCCCCGTGGCCGACGGGACCGGCCAGGGGACCGCGCTCTACCAGGGCCCCGGGGGCGCCGTCCCGCCGGGGCTTAGGAAGCCCGTCGACCTCGCCGTCTCGCTCGTCTACACGCCGGGCGGCGGCGGGGCGCCGCCCAACCGGGGCCTGCTCCTGCTCGGGATCGGCGTCGAGGTGGCCGTGGTGGAGGGCGGCTACGCCCTGCTCACGAGCGAGGGCCT
>JAPKHB010000118.1 GCA_026647295.1 Planctomycetota bacterium
GATGCCGATCCAGCGCAGCTGGGAGAGCCGCGTCGGATCGAGATTCCGGTTCACCACCCGTTCGATGATCTCGCCCACCGTCCGCCACCCGATGCCCATCAGGCGGCAGACCTGGGTCTTGTCCGTCCCCTGCGCGAGATACGCCACCATCTCCTCGAAGTCCCACGTGAAGCGGCTTCGGTGCGGTGCCCAGGGCACCCGCTCCACCCGCACCCCACAGCGCCGGCACGCCACCCGGCGCGGCGCGTAGACCAGCCACACCCGAACGTCCCCCAGCCCCAGGTGGCGCCAGCGCCGTTCCTCCGCCTGGTCGTACACCCCCCCGGGCCGGCCGCACGCCCCGCAGCGCGCCCGCCGCCACCGCGGCCGAACTCCCAGGAGAACAGCTCGATCCTCGATCTGGACCGAGCTCACGAACATCTGCGAGACGCCGAGCAGACGGCGGAATAGGCTGGTGACGCGCACGGGCTTCTATGCCTCCCTTCATGAGTTGCTTGCTCACGACAGGAGAGCATGGGGCCCGTGCGTCTCACACCTCTGGCTCGGACCTCCGAACGCGGGGCCACGGATCGACGCCCAACCCCAGATTCCTTTCCGCCCTTCCCTCACCCCGCAGGGGGGAGGGCGGAAAGGAATCCGTTCTTCGGATCACCCACGGAAACTGCAGGAGAGCCATTCTGAAGGATGCAAAGGCGCGGCTGCCCGGTGGTGGGGTCGCGGATGAGGACGCTGTCCTTGCGCATCAGCGCATAGAGGATCCGCGCCGGCGGAGGCAGGTCGCGCCGCACCGCTGACACCCCTTCACGCCGCACACGCCGCACCGCCTCGTGCATCGGAACGACCTCGGCCCGCCAGTCGCGCGGGTCATCCGTCCCCCGCTCATCCCAGACGAGCAGGTGGTGGTTGTTCTTCGACTCGGCGAACCGATGCGGAGGTTGACCGGCCTGGCCCAGCGGGACCGCCCCACCGATCCTTCGCGACACGCGCACGCGCCGAATGGGCATCCCTCCCTTCAAGAGCCTCGGCGGGTTGGCGGAAACCAGCATGCCGGACGGGATGTCGGCACCCTCCGTCCAGCCTTGCGTCTTCAGGTGTTCTATGATGGACCGTCTCACCACTTCGTCGCGGATTGTGTCGAGATCCCTGGCCTTCGTGAAGTCCTCGATGCGGTAGCGGGTGACGTACACCCCTTCTTCCCGCGTGGGCCCGTAATAGGTCGCCAAGTGCAGCGGTCCGCGGAGCTTTCGGTCGACGCGGTGCGATACGTTGATGGCGTCCACCACCGCGAAGGCGTCGTTGCGCAGCGCGGGCCACGGAGGGGCCAGGGCCGACTCACGCCTGTCCGCGGGACGCCTACCCTCGGCTTCGAGCCTCAACACCTCGATGAGGTTCTTCAGACGCTTGCGCGTCACCAGCGCCACGACCAGGGCATCCACGGCGTGGTGACGGTGATCCTCGCGCTTCGACAGGCGCACGTCCTTCCCCGCCTCGACGGGGCTCAACATGCCATTCAGCCCCCAGCGGTGCCGGAACTCGGACGTCGCGAGCCCGGTGCAGGTCTGGACCCTCTTCTGTCCCTCCCGCTCGGACGGGTCGTAGAGCCAGCCAAGGTAAGCAACGATCGCCCGGCTGATGTACCGCGTGTCGTTGAGCTGCCGGGCCGTGAAGGCATCCTCCTCGATTTCGGCCTGCAGCAACCGCTTGCGCTTGGGCGGCGGCAGCGACCCCATCCGTCGCACCCTTTCGAGGAATGCGTCTCGATCAGCCCCCACGCCCCCGAGCCACTCCAAGGGCGTTCGGCTGCCCTTCTTGCGATTGGCGTCGGCCCAGCAAAGGACCTTGTTCATGTAACTGTCATCGCCGGAGCGCCAGCGGGGGAGGATGTGGTCGACCTGGAGTTCCCCGGAGCCACGCAGAGACCCGATGAGGGTGGAGAACCCGATCTGCTGTCCCGTGTACGGACAAGCGTGCCCCTGCTCCTCCCACAGCTGGAACGCCAGGATGTCGTCTCGGGTCGGGGCCGCAATGCCCGCCTCCAGCAGGCGAGCCTTGGCAGCTTCGCGCTTCCTCTCGTTCTGCCGCATCTTGCTGTTTCGTTCACGACGCTGCTCGCCGGTCAGGGCGGCGTCCCGCGCCAGTTCGACGTGGATGCGGACAGGAGTCCCGTAGCGTCGGATGATTGCGTTCACCACCCGACGCGCCTCCCCCAGGGCGCGGCGCACCACGGGATTCGTGATCTCGGAGGGGATCCGTGGCAGTTCGGGCAAACGGGGCGGACGCGCCCGCTCGGGAAACGCCGCCGCTACGGCCTCATATTCGCCGAGGCCCTGCTCCAGGTAGGGCAGGATCCGCTCGATGGCCGGTCGGGAGTACCTCAAGTAGCCCTCGGTGTAGGCAATGGAAGCGAGAGCCTTAACACCCTGGTCGTCAAGGAGTCCGCCGACCAGGGCCCGGACCTGCTTGGGGAGGTCCTCGGGATCCTCGACATCCATGTGCATGTCGGACAGCCCCACGCGGAGGTGCCGCCGCTGTTCCTCCGGCAGCTTGGCCCAGCGCGCCTTGCGAAACGCCTTGACCAGCGCCTGCTCGACCCGGTTTCCGTCCAGTTTCTGCCGCCCTCCCAACTCCAAGTTGAACTGGAGATCGTCGGCGTGCTCGACGTGGCCGACATCCGCCACGCAGGCGCGGAGGTCGTCGAACTTGGCCTCGGCTCGCGGCATCAGATGGGCGAGCACCGCTGCCCGCTCGTCCGGGTGTAACGCCCGCGTGCTGCCTGCGTGTAGGTGCATGCGTAGGTTGTTCACCTCTTTGAGGAGGCGGAACTGCTGGGCCAGCCAGTGGCCCCGCCAGAGACGTCGAGCCTCGGGAACCAGCGGGCACTGGGCCAGCGTTGGAGAGCGCAGCAGATTCGCGAACTTCGGCCTTCCGTCGGGCCCGCGAGGCAACTCCTGGACCCGCTCGGGCGACACCTCGTACGGGCGCTGGTGAAAGACCGTCTCGGTGATCCGCGCGCGCAGGGCGTCCGTGAGCAATGCGGGATGATGCTTGCGCTGCGCATCCCAGAGGCGATCGAACTCGTCGCGCAGCATCGCGCGCGCGATGTAGCGATTGCGGAGCCGCGCCGCCCACTGGGGCGCGGCCTGCTCCGCGGCCATCACGCCCGGGTGGCGCTCACGCAGCCGGTGGAGGTACCGGCCCAGCGTCGAGGAGTCGGTCTCTTCGATCCGCCGGGCCAGATCTGACAGGGCGGAGGACACCGTGCCATCGTCCCGGGCCTTACGCCCTTCCTTACGGTTGCTGCGGAAGCCCCTCCGCTTGGCGATGTGGTAGATCGCCACGCCAAGCTCGAACGGATCCAACCGCTCGTCGAGACCCCGCGAACGCAGGGCGTAGGGATCCGGCTGCGCTTGGCCGGCAGAGTATGGGCCGAGCCAAGTGTGAACGGCGGCAGGATCGGCGGGGAGCAGCCCACCAGCCCGAAGGATGGAGCGGAGGGCCCGACGCCGGCGGGCTCGGCGGTCGTTGATCCGCCTGGCAGACCGTGCGGCGCGCCGCTTCTGGCTCCGCGCCTCCTCCTTCGAGGAGCCGTAGTTCTCAAGCCCGGCCTCGAACACCCGGACCCCGGCCGCGAGGATTGGAGAGCCCGGGCCCGCCACGACCCCTTCGTCCACGGCGTCCGCCCGTACCAAGGCCCAGCCGACGCTGTTGGGACCCAGGTCCAGCCCCAGCACGAACGCCTCGTCCAAGGCCCCGACGGCGTCTGCCCCCCCCTTGCGGACACCCTCCCCCTGGCCCATGCGTCGTCCTCCCTCCCCGGCCTTTCTTCCCGGGCCGTGAAGGGGCTTGCCCCCGGGCCCAACCGGGCTATAGTGCTGGCAGTGTAACCGGTCAGGGTCCGGTGTGCTAGCCACATCAAGGATCTCTGATCCGCAGGCAATGCGCCCGGTTGGCCCTCGGGCCTTCCGGGCGCAACCTTTTGCCGGACCGGCCAATACGGCTGCGGAGGTCGCCCACCGCCGGGGCCCGTGTGGGGGCGGCCCCCCGCCCGGGGCACTACGGACGCGGGTCGGGGGTGAGGAGGTCGGGGGCGGCGCCGGTCTGGACGCGCCAGAGGGCGGCGTAGACGCCGTTGCGGTCGAGGAGGTCCTCGTGGCGGCCGCTCTCGCAGAGCCGGCCGCGGTCGAGCACGTGGATGGTGTCGGCGCGCCGCACGGTGGAGAGCCGGTGGGCGATCACGAGCGTGGTGCGTCCGACGCTCAAGCGTTCCAGCGAGCGCTGGATCAGCGCCTCGGTCTCGTTGTCGACGGCGCTCGTCGCCTCGTCGAGCAGGAGCAGGGGCGGGTCCTTGAGCACGGCGCGCGCGATCGAGACGCGCTGGCGCTGGCCGCCGCTCAACTTCTGGCCGCGCTCCCCCACCACGGTGTCGTAGCCGCGAGGCAGGCCCAGGATGAAGGCGTGCGCCTCGGCCACGCGCGCGGCGGCCACGACCTCGTCGCGGGTCGCCCCGGGGCGCGCGTAGGCGATGTTTTCGAGCACGGTGCCGTGGAAGAGGAACACGTCCTGGCTCACCAGCCCGATCGCGGCCCGCAGGTCGCCCAGGTCCAGTTCCCGCAGGTCGTGCCCGTCCAGGCACACGGTCCCCGCGGTCGGGTCGTAAAAGCGCAGGAGCAGCTTCACCAGGGTCGTCTTGCCCGAGCCGGTGGGCCCCACCACCGCGACCGTCTCGCCGGGGGCGACGCGCAGCGAGAGGTCGGAAAGGACCGGGTAGCCCGCGGCGTAGGAGAAGCCCACGCGGTCGAACTCGAGCGCCCCGGCCACCTCGGCGCGGGCCAGCCGCCGGGGGCCCCCCCGGATGCCGACCGGGCGGTCGAGCAGGTCCAGCACGCGGGCGGCCGAGGCCATGGCCCGCTGGTAGAGGTCGAAGGTCTCGCCCAGGCGCGTGAGCGGCCACAGGAGGCGCTGCGTGAGGAAGGCCATCACCGCGTACAGGGACGGCTCCAGGGCGCCCTCCAGGACGCGCATGCCCCCGTAGACGAGCGTGGCGGTGAAGCCGCACACGATCACCATGCGGATCAGGGGGGAGAAGGCGCTGCTCAACCGGATCGCGGCGCGGTTGCGCGCGCGGTAGGCGTCGCTCAAGGCCCGGATGCGCTCGACCTCGCGCGCCTCGGCCGTGAAGCTCTTGATGGTGGCCATGCCGCCGAGGTTGTTGGCGAGCTGCGAGCCGAGGAGCCCCGCCTGCTGGCGGACGGCCGCGTAGCGCGGGGCGATGCGGCGCTGGAAGAGGAACGACCCCCAGAGGATCACCGGGATCGGGAACATCGACATCCAGGCCACCTCGGGCGCGATCCAGAAGAAGGCGCCCGTGATGACGACGGTCGTCGTGGCGACTTGCAGGAGGTCGTTGGCGCCGTGGTCGAGGAAGCGTTCGAGTTGGTTCACGTCGTCGTTGAGCACGGCCATCAGGCCCCCGCTGCTCTGGTCCTCGAACCAGGCCATCTCGAGCTGCTGCACGTGCCGGTAGGCCTCGAGCCGAAGTTCGTGCTGCACGGTCTGGGCGAGGGTGCGCCACTGGACGCCGTGGGCGTACTGGAACAGGGACTCGAGCCCCCAGACGACCACCGTGAGGCCGCCCAGGGCCCAGAGCTGGAGGTGGAGGTCCGAAAGGCCCAGCGCCGCGAGCCCGCTGTGCTCGCGGCGCGCCACCACGTCGAGCGCCATCCCGATCAGGAAGGGCGGCGCGAGGTCGAAGAGCTTGTTGAGCACGGACCAGGCGCTCGCGCGCAGCACCCGGCCCCGGTAGGGCCCGAGGTAGCGCACGAGGCGCCGAAGCGCCGGGCGGGGCCGCGGCGCGCTCATCGGGCGCGGGCGTGCGCCAGGACCTCGTCCCGGAACGCGCGTCCCGCGGGGCTCATGCGTTCGTCCTCGGGGGCGAGGAGGTGGAAGCCGCGCTCGATCTTGAGGCCCGCGACGGGCACGACGGCGAGCGCCCCGGAGGCGACCTCGTCGGCGACGGCGAGCGAGGAGACCAGGCTCACGCCCAGGCCGGCGCGCACGGCGGCCTTGACGGCCTCGGTGCTGCCGACCTCGAGGGCCACCTCGAGCCCGGCGCCCAGGCCCGCCGCCTCGAGCGCGGCCAGCATGGCCTGGCGGGTGCCCGAGCCCTCCTCGCGCAGCACGATGGGTTCGCCGGCCAGCGCCTTGAGGGCGATGGGCCGACCGCCGGCCAGGCGGCTCGACGGGGCCGCGATCAACACGAGTTCATCCGCACCCACGCGCGTGCGCCGAAGGCCCGCGGGCGAGACGTCGCCGCCGACGACCCCGAGGTCGGCTTCGCCCTGCGCCACGGCCTCGGCCACCTCGCGCGAGTCGCCCCCGCGCAACTTGAGTTCGATCTGGGGGTGGCGGGCGCGGAAGGCCGAGAGCCAGCCGGGCAGCAGGTACGCCGCGGGGATCGTGGAGCCCCCCACCACCAGGACGCCGCGCAGGAGGCCCATCAGCTCGGCGGCCGCCATGCGGGCGCTGCGTTCCGCGCGCAGGGCCTCGCGCGCGGGGGTGAGCAGCACCCGGCCGGCCCGCGTGGGCTCGACGCCGGAGCGGTCCCGCTCGACCAGGCGCAGGCCCAGGCGCTGCTCGAGCTCGGCGATGTGCGCGCTCACGGTGCTCTGGCTCAGGCCCAGGTGGCGGGCGGCCTGGGTGAAGGAGCGCTGGTCGACCAGCGCCGCGAACACCTCCAACTGGCGGATCGAGAGCGGCTCGTCGGGACGCGGGGTGCGGGCCATGCCCATAGAATGACGAATGTCAGCATCGCCGCCATCGATAATCCGGCCGGGAGGTTGGGCAGAAAGTCCCAGGCGAGTGGAATGGGGAGCGCCCCCCCCCTCTCGGGGAATGGGATCCGTAGCGCCGCCACGGGCCCCCCGACCCGGGCCGCGTCCGCCCTCGCGCCCCAGGCCGAAGGCCCCTTCGGCATCCGGGTAGCGGCGCCGGCCCCGGCCCGAAGCGGTGAACCCCCGGCTGCGGCCTAGCCTCGCGGGGCCAGGTAGTCGGACAGTTCGCGCGCCACCCTGCGGACTTCCTCGGTCGCGCGCTCCCTGGCCCAGCCGGCTTGCACGAACTCGTAGATCGAAAACACCTGGCGACACAGCCGCTTCAGGTAGGGAAGGTCCCCAGCGGACAGGAGCCTCCGGGCCTCCCTCGGCAGCAGATCCGTGTGCACCCAGATCGCGGAGTGATCCACCAGTTCGACCATGGCCGACAGCCATCGGGCCTCGTCGCTGCCCTCCGGAATGTCCCTAAGGAGCGTCGGATCGCCGAACCGCCGCTGGATGTCCGGGTTTTCCGCGACTCGGCGCGCAGCCACCGCGGCCAGGGCCCGCAGGCCCTGCGACCGCAAGTACTCCAGCTGCTGATGCAGGTCTGCGTCCGATGGCGAGTTGCTGATCCGCCGGTGTTCCGCGGCGTAGAGTTCCGCGAAGCGCCGTAGCCAGGGCAGATCCGAGGCACCCAGCATGAGGCTGGCGAGGTACGGGGGCTCGTCCATGGAGGCCGAAAGGACGGTTTCGGAGATGATCCTCGAGACCTCCTCGTTCGGGGCGCCTCCGGCCCGCCCCACTCGTAGCACGGGCCACTCTGATGGCAGCCCGGCGGGCGCGGCGCCTTGCCACTCGTCCAGGACGACCTCGATCGGTGCCCCCGGATCCACAGGTCCTCCGGGATCTGCGGTCGGCGGACCTGGATCGACTGGGGCTCGCGCCGCCAGTTCGGGTTCGCCCCGAACTCCGTCTCGCACGGCCAGGGCATCGGGGGACGGTCGCGTGCGCGCACCCGGTGCCGCCAGCAGAAGGATGCACACGCCGGTCGCGGCCGCGAGCAGCAGGAGGATGGGGGTCAGGTTGGATCGAGTCATCCCTAGTGACTGTACTCCACGCGGCTCGGGCCGCCGCTGTCGACCGCAGCACCAGATCCGTCGGCTGTACTGTGAGTGCTGACATCGAAGTCGAGTTTCCCCTGCGGCACAGGAAGGTTCAGGGAGTTGGCCGAGAGTGTGATCGTCGCGCAGCAACGCGACTTGGTGTCCGCTGTGCCTCCCGGACTATACACCGTGTAATTCTGGGAGTCCCACCCGGGTAGCGTCCAGGGGAGTCCGGGGTTCCCATTCCTTGGCGTGACGGTGTAGGTCCAACTGCCCGTCGCCCCGATGGCAAGGGTAACCGTCGCGCCGCCGATCCTGACCTTGATGCTCTGATTGTTGCCGGTTGGGCACGCGGCGACACAAACGGTGATCTGAATGTTCACATCAGTCGTGCTCGGCGGCTGGCCAGACTGTACTCCGCTCGTCGAGACATCAACTGACTCGATATCCTGGCCAGCGGGCATGCTGCTCCCCTGACCGTCGCTCTCCCGGGTGTCAACGAGCCTCGCCTGTGCATACCCGGACAGCAGCATGGCGACGAGTAGGCAACTGAAGAAACTACCGAAACCCCTGCACGTCATGATCGATCTCCTCCGCAAGGCCGGTCCAAGCGCGGGGCCCCTTGGCCTCACGCAGACGGTGTTCTATCCTAGACCGTCCCTGGATGCAACCCTGAACTGCTCCACCCTGCAGGCTCGGCGGGGACATCGCGAAGGGGCATACTTGCGTCCCCGAGGGGCCGCACCCACGTCCGGCCGACAGGGTCCGTGCGACGCAGTGACGCACCGAGACGGATTGCCGGCGGGCGGGCCCGGCCGATGGGCTGGACGACCGCCCTCCTCGCGTGGGTGCCCATCGCGCAAGGTCCGGTCCCCGGGCGAGCCACGGATATGCAGGGCAGGACCACGCGCCCAACGTGCCCTGGTCAAACGCTAACGTACGTTAGGCCTGTCGGGGGTCATCAGGGGCAACCCGGGTTGGCAGGCCGGCTGGCATCGCCCAACGCCAGACAGCGAACGGAGGTGACCGCTCGGAGTATAGAGATTCCATCGGCATCTGCCATGACACCATACATCATACGAATGCAACGTTCGCGTTCTGGGACCTTGGGCCCTGGAACCATCGGGGATCCCGGGCCAAGGCCCCGGCTTCCAACGGAACTTCCACTTCCAGACCCCCGTCCTTCACAAGGGCTGGAGGGTCCGTTGGCCGGGGCGCAGGCCCTGGCCTCGGGCCGCTTCGCGCCCTACACTTCCACCGGATCCCGTCGTACCCCATCGGCCCGGCAGCCGCGACACCCAGGCGGGCGTCCCGGCTACGGACCCTAGGAAAGCCGAACCCATGAAGAAGACCTACGCACTCCTGGGCCTTGGCCTGGGCCTCGTCCTTGCCTGGACCACGCAGAGCGCGATCGCCGGCGGCTGCTGAGGCGCCTCTCCGGCCAGTATGGCCGCGTTGAACAAGGCCTGGAGCACGATGAACCGCGTCTCGCCGGAGGCTCCGGCCGCGGTGGTGACGGGCGACACCGAGGAGGCGGGCGAGACGGTCGCCTCCGAGCCCGAGCCGGCGTCCCAGCCGTTCCTCGTCTACGTGTCCGACGGCTCGGAGTCGTCGGAGGTCGAGAAGATCGAGAAGGTGATCCTCTTCGACAACAAGGTGTGCCTGGGCCTGTGGGCCTTCCAGACCGTGCGGATGACGCCCGAGCAGGTCGAGGCCGATCCGCTCCTCGCCAAGGCGGGCAAGTCCGTGCCGCGCTTCATCTTCGTGTCGCACGACTACAAGGACGTGAACGCGCTGGAGGGCAACGGCCTCTCGTCCTCCAAGGTCTACGACGAGATGAAGAAGTTCGCCAAGAAGGCCTACAAGACGAACTTCGACAAGAACGTGCGCGGG